>JAMBLH010000238.1 GCA_023336875.1 Actinomycetes bacterium | reverse complement strand
GATCAGTGCCAGCGTGAAGAGCTTCCTCCTCTGGTGGGAGTGGGGACAGGGTGTTGGGCCGCTTGCCGGCAAAAGCACACTGGCGATCCTTGCATGGCTCATCAGCTGGTTGATCCTCGACCTGCTGTGGCGTAAGAAGGACGTTGAGATGAAGCCCGCTTTCTACATCGGACTGACACTTGGCATCCTTGGCGCTATTGGAACGTTCCCGCCGTTCTTCGAGCTGCTCCACAGCTAATGGAAAGATCAAGCCGCGCCGATTCCGTGTCCGCCTGGGCGATCGGGATCGGCGTCGGTCTGATCGCTCTTCAGCTCACCTGGCTCCTCGGGAATCGGCTTGCGTCGCTCAGGTGGGGTCCTCCCGTTGGTCCTACGATCGCCTTCGCCTTTGCGATCGCCACTGGCATCGTCGTGTCGGTCGTATCGGGCCGGCGCCTCGTGAGAAGCGTGAACCGGCCTCAATCCTGATCCGACGCCCTTTCCGCTGATGATCTTCGGCATGTGGATGTCATATACGCGAGAATGAACGCCATGGCAACCCTCCACGTCATAGATGGCACCTACGAACTCTTCCGGAACTACTTCGGCGCGCCTCCCCGCCAGACACCAGAGGGGTGGGAGATCGGGGCGGTGGCTGGCCTGATGTCATCCACGCTCTCACTTCTAGCAAGCGGCGACGTGACGCATGTTGGAGCGGCATTCGATTCCGTGATCGAGTCGTTCCGCAACGCCATGTTCGATGGCTACAAGACGGGAGAAGGCACCCCTCCCGAACTCTACGCCCAGTTTCCTGTCGCCGAACGGGCGATGGAGGCAATGGGTGTGACTGTCTGGTCAATGATTGAGCTGGAGGCAGATGATGGTTTGGCTGCCGCCGCGAACAAGTTCGTGGACGAGGTTGACCGTGTCGTCGTGATGAGCCCCGACAAGGACATGACACAGCTGTTCGGGAATCCGAAGATCGTCGGTTATGACCGTCGGAACGGCGTGTTCATCGACGCGGATGGCACGAGGGAGAAGTTTGGCGTGTCACCTGAATCGATACCTGACTATCTAGCGCTCGTTGGAGATACGGCCGATGGGATTCCTGGACTTCCGGGATGGGGTGCAAAGTCGTCGGGCACGCTGCTGGCGAGTTACATCCACCTCGACGCCATCCCCGCGTCCGAGGAGGACTGGAATGTGAAGGTGCGCAGCGCAGCAAAACTCGCCGAGACCCTCCGTGATCGGATGGATGACGCGCTTCTCTACAGGGATCTCGCGACGCTCCGCTCAGATGCGGACATCCCCCAGACTCTCACCGACCTCGAGTGGAGGGGTGTCCACCGAGAGGCGTACGAGACACTCTGCGACCAACTCGGTTTCACAGGCCTCAGAACCCGTCCCATCCGCTGGTACGGCGAGTAGAAAGGGCTCGGCCCGCCAGCCGAGCCCTTTCTCCGGTCGTATGTCGTCAGTCGGTTGTCGTGTGTCAGTGTCCGTTCGTCCCCACCGGATCCAGATCCCCTTGCCTCGCGACCTGTTCCTGGAAGACGAACTCGGGGTACGCCTCACCACCATGCTCCGACCGGTCGAGTCCCTCTCGTTCCTCGGTAGACGTCACCCGCATGCCAACGGTCAGGTCTATGACTTTGAAGACAAGGAAACTCGTGCCGAACGCCCAAGCGGCGATCGCGAGGGCTCCGATCAGTTGGATGCCGATATTGGCGTCCGAGGTCAGTAGGCCGACTGCAATCAACCCCCACAAGCCAGCAGTTCCATGAACAGAGATCGCTCCGACGGGATCGTCGATTCCCACCTTCTCGAGAGCCATCACGGAGAACACCATGATTACCCCTGCAATGAGCCCAACGAGAATCGACCCGCCGAAAGAGAGGCTCGCGGTTCCAGCAGTAACACCTACGAGGCCGGCCAATACACCGTTCAGCGTGAATCCGACATCTGGTTTTCCAGTGATGATCCAAGCGGTGAACATGGCACCGAGGGCACCAGCCGAGGCCGCGAGGGTCGTCGTGACCGCAGGAGTAGCTATGTCCTGACCAACGGCGGCCAATGTGGACCCGGCATTGAAGCCGTACCACCCGAACCAGAGGATGAAGACGCCCAGAGCACCGAGTGTGACAGAGTGGCCGGGGATGGACCGCGGTGTCCCGTCCTCGTCGTATTTTCCGATGCGCGGTCCAACGATGAGAACGCCTGCAAGTGCTGCGACGCCGCCGAGCATGTGCACAACGCCGGATCCGGCGAAGTCGAAGAACCCGATTTCGGAGAGCCACCCTCCGCCCCACACCCAATGGGTGACGACGGGGTAGATCAGTCCTGTGATGAACGGCGTGTAGATGAGGTACGACGTGAACTTCACGCGGCCTGCGACTGCGCCGGAGATGATCGTTGCTGCGGTTGCAGCGAACACGACCTGAAAGAACCACTCGCCTGCGCGGGTCGGGTCATCGAAGAAGAAGAGATCGCCGTAGGCAAGAAACCCGCCGACGCTCGAGCCGCCGTAGGCGAGGGCGAAACCGAACGCCCAGTAGGTGAGGCTTCCGAGCGAGAAGTCCATCACGTTCTTCATGATGATGTTCCCTGCGTTCTTCGCCCTCGTGAAACCTGCTTCGACCAGAGCAAATCCTGCCTGCATGAACATGACAAGAATCGCTGCGACAACGATCCATACGCTGTTGACCGCCGAAGCCACTTCGCCTATTGATACCTCCTGAGCCATTGCGCCGGTGGCCAGCGGTCCCACGATCAAGGACGCTGTAGCCCCCGCGAGCAGGATGATTCTTCTTTTCATGGTGTCCTCCGATGGGTGTCCGCTACCAATTGGAGAGAACCTATGGCATGCCGATTGCCCCTTGGTTACCTCACCGTTACAGATTCGACACGATGTTGTTTCGAGCGTGTTTCGGTTGGCAGCCTTCAGGTGTCAGGACCGTGGCACCCATTGCTGCGTGCTGTGTGGTGGAATGAGGTATGCCTGTCATCGAAATCCATGATCTTGTGAAGTGCTACGGCGACGTCAAGGCCGTCGACGGTGTTGGTCTCTCAGTCGAGGCAGGAGAGGTGTTTGCAATCCTGGGCCCAAATGGAGCTGGCAAATCAACCACGGTCGAGATCCTTGAGGGCTACCGCTCCCAGACATCAGGAACAGTTTCGGTGCTCGGATATGACCCCGCCGAAGCCCAGAGGGCCTACAAGGAACGAATCGGCATAGTGCTTCAGGAGACAGCGATTGAGGAGCAGCTCACCGTTGCTGAGGCCATAGACACGTATGGCTCCATGTATCCGAACCGGAGGCCGACGGGTGAGCTGATCGAGCTCGTCGGCTTGGAGGAGAAGACGGATGCTCGGATCAGGACTCTGTCCGGCGGACAGAGGCGGAGGCTCGAGCTCGCCCTCGGCATCGTTGGCGATCCCGAGATCATCTTCCTTGATGAGCCTACGACCGGTTTCGATCCTTCGGCGCGACGCCAGGCGTGGTCGATCGTTCAGAACCTCACATCTCTCGGCAAGACCGTCCTGCTGACCACTCACTACATGGACGAGGCACAGTTCCTTGCCGACCGTGTCGCGGTGATGGCCAAGGGGAAGATCGTTGCCGAGGGCCCCCCCGACACATTGGGCGGTAGAGCGACCTCTGGCACGCTCATCAAGTTCAATTCGAATGGCCAATCGATGGAGGGTCTCCCTGCCGACGATTTCTCTGTGGCCGAGAATGGCGGTGTCGTTGTCCGCACGAAGGATCCAACCCATGATCTCTACCGCATCACGGGCTGGGCAATCGACCACGGGATCGATCTGACAGGCCTCAGTGTTTCCCAGCCCTCCCTCGAGGATGTGTATCTCGAACTCACAGGGGAGGCAGCCGATGTCTAAGCGCCCCTCTAACGCCTCGCTCCTCTGGGGCCAGATCAAGTACCAGAACAAGATCTTCTTCAGGAACCCGATGGCCGCCTTCTTCACCCTCTTCTTCCCTCTTATGATCTTCGTTGTCTTCTCCCTGATGTTCGGCAACCAGGAGATCGAGTATCTCGGTGTCACCACGGCCCAGTACTACGCGCCTTCCATGGCTGTGTTCGCCGCTGTCTCGGCCACCTACACGAATCTCGCCGTGACGACGGCGTATCAGAGGGATCAGGGGATACTCAAACGAGTACGAGGTGCGCCGCTTCCGGCAGCGGTGTACATGGGTGGAAAGATCGTCTCGGCGATCATGATCGCAACGATTTCTGTTGTAATCATGATGACGATCGGTGTGGTGTTCTACGGTGTGCAGATCTACGCGGCGACGCTGGCATCAGCGATCGTCACGTTCGCCATCGGTGTTGCGACCTTCGCGTCGCTCGGTCTTCTGGTTGCTGCGGTCGTTCCCACGGGTGAAGCCGCCACTGCCGTTGCCAATGCAACTCTCCTTCCACTCGCCTTCTTCTCAGGCGTCTTCATCGTGCCGTCCGCCGATTCGCCGGCATGGCTTGATACCGTCGCCAACATCTTTCCCCTGAAACATTTCGTCACGCCCTTCGTTGCCGCCTTCAATCCTGAGACGGTTGGAGGAGGGTGGGAGTGGGCGTCTCTCGCCTACATGACGTTGTGGGGTGTGGTTGCTGTGGTATTCGCGATCAGGTGGTTCAAATGGGAGCCGCCCGCGGGCGGTGGTGGTCGCCGGTCGAGACGCAAGAAGGCTCCGGCTACCGCATGAGCGATCTGGTGATTCGTCGGGCGATCGAAGCCGACATTCCCGAGATGAACGCGATCTACAACGAGTACATCGTCGATTCCCATGTCTCGTTTGATATTGAGCCGTGGAGCGACGAGAAGCGCCTTGCCTGGTTCAGGGAGGGGGTTGTGGCCGGATTTCCGATCTTGGTTGCATGCGAGGGCGATACGGTCGTGGGTGCGTCCTGGGCAGGGCCGTGGCAACCGAAGAAGGCCTATCGACCATCAGTTGAGACGACAGTGGTTCTTGCTCCCGGATCCGAAGGTCATGGCCTCGGAACCGAGCTCTACTCGAGACTCCTTGACGCGCTGAGGACAGAGGGGTTCCATCGCGCCTTTGCCATCATTGCGCTCCCCAATGACCCATCGATCGCGCTCCACCGAAATCTCGGCTTCACCAAGATTGGTGTACTCGACGAGGCCGGATTCAAGGATGGGGTATATCACTCCACGTTGCTGATGCAGCTCGCGTTGGACTGAGCTCTACCTCGGGCTGACAACTCTGATCCCCGAGTATTCAACTTCGGTTCGCAGGAGCTCGGGAGCGTGAAGGGTCCTATGCGTCGGCAGAGACGCCGAGCAGTCGCTCGCGTTTGATTGACTTCGAGCCGGTGATCAGCAGCACGGCGGCGATGATCCATGCAATGAACCCCGCGGCAGCTGCCGAGATGACTGGTGAATAGAGAAGACCTGTTGCAACCGCATAGCTCATGAGGATGACAGGCAGGGTTACCAGGCTTGAGGCTTGGTGAGCCGATGCAGCAGATCTCACCTTTGCCGACAACCGGAGGATCAGCGACAAGGCGATCGCGATGAATGGTGGGATAACCCAGAGCACGAGCAACATCCAGCCAACTGTGGGGAAGAACCAGCCGCCTACCTGGGGCCCAACGATGATGTTGACCACAAGTGCATACAGTGCAAATCCGACGATGCCTGCGAGGTAGCCCGGGATGAGGCTAGCGATCAACTTTGCGATGTAGATCTCTTTGACCGTCAGCGGGCTGTGGGCCAAGTATTCACCCGTCCCACGTTCACGCTCACCAACGATGGAGTTTGCACCAACAGCTGACGAGATCGTGAGCGGAACGACGATCGCGATCGGAGCGAGTAGATATACGGCGAACGCGTACGACGCTCGAGTGGCGGGATTGTCGCCTTCTATGTTCTGCTGGATGGCTTCGGGCAGCGTTCCGATGATCTGACCGATCTGGCTGATCGCTCCAGACTGTTGGACGAGTCCGAGCGAACCGAGAAGGACAATCGGCAGAACCACGAAGAAGATTCCACCGAGGATCACCAACGGAATCCAATAGTCCTTCGTCTTGAAAAGGCGATACAGGTCGATCCGAATGACCGCCTTGATCATCGGCCACCTCATTGCTCCTCCCGATGTGTGCGCTGCATCTCGAAGTAGAGGTCCTCGAGTGTTGGCGTGAGAGGCTCCACCCGTGTCGGCCTCACACCGCGTTTCACAGCTTCGATGACGATGTCAGGCACACGATCGACCGAATCGAGCGTCACGTGCATTGCTCCGTCGTACCTTATGTCGAGCACGCCATCGAGCTCCGATATGAAGCGCAGCGACTCCATGTCCTCGGCATCGATGATGACGATTGGGTCAGGCATGTACTTTCTTGTGAGTGCTTTTGGATCCCCCGACGTGCGGACTTGCCCGTCTTCGAGGAGAACGAGATGGTCAGCAATACCTTCGGCCTCGTGCAACAGGTGCGTACACATGACGATGGTGCGCCCCCTGCCAGCCATCTCCGCGATCAGATCGAGAACCGAGCGAGCCGACTCCGGGTCAAGTCCCGCTGTTGGCTCGTCAAGCATCAGGACCTCCGGATCATGGAGAACCGCGCGAGCCAGCGCGAGTCGCGTACGCATGCCGGTCGAGTAGCCGCCCACGTCCTGATCGAGCGCATGGTCGATGCCGAACCTCGCCGCAGCGTCGTTCGCCTCAGATTCATCCGCTTCGAAGATCGTCGCGGCGAATGCAAGGTTCTCCCGTCCCGACAGCTGGTCGTAGAAGGCGGGCTTGGGAGGAACAACTCCGACGCGTGCCCGCACCTCGTCGCCGTTGGTAAGCGGATCGAGTCCGAGTACCCGTATCGCGCCAAAGTCTGGCGTCATCGCCCCGGTGGTCAGGCGGACAGTGGTGGTCTTGCCTGCCCCGTTCGGGCCTAGGAGCACTGTGACGGCGCCAGCCGGGGCTGAGATGTCCACGCTGTCGAGCGCGGTGACGTCGCCGAAGGTCTTTCGGACGGAGGAGAACGAGATAGCTGGGGTCATCCTGCTTTCCATCGGCACGAACGGTACCGTCCTTGACCGCGTCCAGGGACGACTGACGACGGCGCTAACTGTCTACCGTCCACCGGCTACCGTCTACCGGACTATGTGCGGACGCTTTGTGCAAGTGGAGAAACCGGAGTTCTACGCGGAACACTTCGGAGCTGAGTTCATTCGGACGGAGACACTCCGAGGGAGCTACAACGTTGCGCCGACATCACAGGTCTATGCGGTAGCGGAGCACGATGGTGAACGCGTGCTGTCGTCGTTTCGTTGGGGTCTCATTCCTTCATGGGCAAAGGAGAGAAAGATCGGTGCCCGAACCTTCAACGCGAGATCCGAGACTGCATCGGACAAGCCAATGTTCCGCAGCTCGTTTGCCAAGCGGCGCTGCATCATCCCTGTGGATGGTTTCTACGAGTGGGAGCGAAAGGCGAAGGGCAAGCTTCCCCATTACATATTTTCGTCAGATGGTGCCCCGCTGCCTGCGGCAGGACTTTGGTCGGTATGGAACGATCCCGAAACTGACGAACGGGTTGTCTCGTGCACCATTCTCACCGGCACACCGAACGGTCTTATCGACAAGCTACATGATCGGATGCCTGTGATCATGCCAGCGGATCGCTGGGATGCCTGGCTTGACCGAGACCTCGCTGACAAGGAAGCAGTCAAAGATCTCATGGGTGTCTACCCGGCCGAACTCATGTCTGAATACGCCGTGTCGACCCTCGTAAACAAGGTCCAGAACAACACTGCCGACCTACTCACCCCCCTCAACATGCCGTCGTGACACAAGAACGATCGAGAGCGTGGCATCATCAGGGTTGTGAACGAGCAACTTCCTGTATGTGTGATCGGAGCTGGCGTCAGCGGGCTGACGGCCGCGAAGCAACTCATCGATCGAGGTGTCGACCTCGATTGCTTCGAGATCAGTAGCGACATCGGCGGCAATTGGCAGTACGACAGCGACTCAGGACGGTCACCCGCGTACGCCTCCCTGCATATCGACACTTCCAAGCAACGATTTGCATACGCCGACCTTGACATGCCGAGGAGTTGGCCCGCGTATCTTCACCATACCCAGGTGTTCGAGTATCTCAGCAAGTACGCGGAGACGTTTGGACTGAGGGAACGGATCTCATTCCACCATGAGGTGCTGCACGTGGTGCCTGACGGGGAGGACTGGATGGTAACCGTTCGCGACTTGGCGTCGGGAGACGAGTTCACTGCCAGGTACCGAGCAGTGATCGTTGCTTCGGGACATCACTGGGATCCGAATCTGCCGCTCCATGACGGGCCGTTTTCGGGTGAGACGATGCATGCCCAGTCCTACCGGACTCCGGACAGGTTCCTTGGCAAGGACGTTGTCGTCGTGGGCGTGGGGAACACGGGCGCAGATATCGCGAGTGAGCTTTCATGGCACGCAAACTCGGTCACGCTCTCGACCCGATCGGGTGCCCACGTGTTGCCGAGGTATGTGTTTGGTCGGCCGCTCGACAGTTTCTCGACCAGACGGTCGTCCCAGCTGCCACTCAGCGTCCAGCGAGCCGCATACAAAGCATTGCTCTACGCGGCACGCGGTTCACAGGAGTCCTACGGCTTTCCTGCTCCGGATACGCCGTTGCTGAGCCAGCACCCGACGGTTTCTGCGGACCTTCTTGCGCTGATCAAGGATGGACAGATCACGGTCCGAAGAGATATATCTCGATTCGCTGGTGAGGATGTCGTGTTCACCGACGGCGAGCGCACGCGGGCGGACGTCGTGATCTACGCGACCGGATATCGAATCTCGTTCCCCTTTCTTGAAGAGTCTCTCTTTGCTCCGGATGTCAACAAGGTTGAGCTCTACAAGCAAGTCGTACCGGTCGACATTCCAGGGCTGTTCTTTATTGGGTTGATCCAGCCTGTCGGTGCCCTGCCACCCCTGGCCGAACAGCAGGCGCGGTGGGTGGCCCAGTTGCTTGACGGGCATTCCCTTCCGAGTACTGGAGAAATGCGCGCGGAGATCATCACAGATTCCTTCGAGCGAACGGAGCGTTATCAGGATCGACCGAGACACACGATCCAGGTCGACTACTGGCCGTATCTTGATGCATTGGAGTCAATGTGTGACTCAAACGAAGCGGCGTTATCTGCAGACTGATCATGAGAATCATGATTCCGTGTGGTTGCTTGCGCTGGATTCGTTAGATTTGTCGCAGGAATCTCAGAGGATGCTCCACCAAGATGACCGAACAGGCTGAGCCTCAGACCAATCGCCGAGAACTGTGGAAGAAAATCGCGGTTCGATCGGGTTTCCTTGTCGTGTCCGGCGTGGTCCTCTACTTCCTGTGGCCGAGGCTTGTGGAGGTCTTCTCCTCGTCAGAGGACCTGAGCGGTATCCAGTGGTACTGGTTCCTGTTGATGGGAGTACTCATGACAGGCGCATTCATGGCTGCATGGGAGTTGACGCACATTGCTGTTCCCGGAATCTCTCGGTTCGTGGCAGCAACATCTCAGCTTGTGTCAAATGCCATGGCGAAGGTCGTTCCTGGAGGCGCGGTCGCCGCTGGAGCTTCCTACTTCCAGATGCTCTCTGTCTCAGGCGTGTCACCGGCGCGGGCAGCGACAGCACTCGCATCCGTTTCGTTCATCTCGAACCTTGTGCTGTTCTCCCTTCCTGCAATCGCCCTCTTTCTCGCTGCGCTGTCCGCTCCAATTCCGAGCGGCCTCCTCCCCGTGGGGATCGTGGGAACGGCCCTCTTCGTGTTGATGTTCAGCGCTGTGTTCCTTGTCGTGAGATTCGACAAGCCCCTGCTCTTTATTGGTGGCATCGTCGAGCGGGTTGTGTGCTGGTTGGGCGACAAGCTCCATAAGGACTGGCACCCAACTGCACAGCACCTGCTCGACCAGAGAAACGAGGTCGTCGAAGCACTCGGCTCCCGATGGTGGAAGGCGCTCCTCGCGTCTGTGGCCAACTGGACGCTTGACTACATGGTGCTGCTGGTCGCGCTCATCGCGGTCGGATCTGAGCCGAGGCCAAGCCTCGTGCTTGTTGCATTCGCAGGATCAGCAGTACTCGGCATGATTCCCCTGACCCCAGGCGGACTTGGCTTCGTCGAGGTTGGCCTCACTGCAATGCTGGTCGCTGCTGGCATCCCTGGTCCCGATGCCACGCTTGCAACGTTGGCATACAGACTGTTCCAGTTCTGGCTCCCGATTCCCGCAGGCGCTGTTGCGTACGTCGTTTTCAAGCGGAAGTTTGGACGGCCAGCAGAATTGGAAGCAGCGTAGAGCCCCTGGCTCTTGTCAGTTCTAGCTCGCCAATCTGGCAGCCAGGCCATCGATAATGATCTCGAGGCCGAACGCGTACTCCGAGCCGTACTCACACTGGGCAAGAAACGGGGCAAGACGAGCGACGTTCGGAAAATGGTCTGCGGCCGCGGTAAGCGCCGCTTCGACATCCACGTGTTCCTTCTGGAGCCCTTCCGGGTTCGCAGCGGCTTGGAATGCGTAGCCCATTGTATGGGACGAGAGCATCTGCCACGCATGGTGTGCGTCCTCGTCGGAGAACCCTGCGTTGGTGAGGATCCCGATAACTGCGTCCGTGAATCTCAACGCTGAGGGACCAAAGTTTCCACGGATCATGAGCAACGCAACGATCCAACCGTGAGACGTGAACGTGTCCATGCCCGCCACTCCGATGAAGCGGATGGAATCCTGCCAATCGGCATCGGGATCGGGGAGCGGGAGCGACGCAAAGACGTATTCGATCATCCCGTCATAGATGTCGTCCTTGTTGGCGACGTGGTTGTACAGAGACATCGCCTCCACATCGAGCTCAGCACCCAGCTTCCTCATTGAGAGGGCATCGATGCCGTGTTCATCTGCATAGGCAACAGCAGCCTCGATGATCCGATCCCTGGTGAGTGTCGGTCGTTGCGTTGTGGTCATGCCTTCATCGTAAGTCAAAAGAATCTCCAAGTCGAACTTGACAAGCTTACGCTGTACATATACATTTACACCGTAAACATACGCTGTACACATACACCGTATACCCAACAAGGGAGAAAGACAATGAATTTCGGCACCGAGGCGCTCTCGAAAAGCAGCGCCACCAAGCCATGGAGAACGGTGGGGATCTGGTTGATCCTGCTGATCACAGCAATAGCGATCTCGTCGCAATTGCTCGGGAGTGCGTTGACCTCTTCGGTCAGCTTCACGGACAATCCTGAGTCGACCCAGGCCCAGGCACTTATCGATGAGCTTCGGGGCGACGTCCCGGACACGGAGTTCGTGGTGATCACGAACGACACGTTGATTGCGGACGATCCTGCATATGTTGCCTACGTAACCGACGTGCAGCAGACGATCTCAGCTCTGGGACCCGATGTCGTTCTCGGTGTGGGCTCCTATTTGACGAGCGACGGACCAGTCTCGGATTCAGGACATGCTGCACTTCTTCCTGTGCCGATAGCCGGTGGCAACGCCGATATCGTCGCGGAGAATACAAACCTCGTGAACGAGGCTGTTTCGGGGATCGAAGAGTCTGGGGGGTTCCAAGCTGTTGTGGCCGGGCCGAATTCGATCGCCAACGACATGAACCGAATCGCTGAAGAAGATCTTGCGACGGGCGAGATGATCGGCATCGGGGTTGCTCTCGTCGTACTCGTGCTCGTCTTCGGAACAGTCGCCTCAGGTGTTGTTCCGATCGTTCTTGGTGTCGTTTCTATCGCTGTCGCGATGGGACTCGCGGCGCTCGTAGGCCAATTCTTCGAGCTCAGCTTCTTCGTCACCAACATGATCACGATGATTGGACTCGCCGTCGGCATCGACTATTCGTTGTTCATCGTCTCTCGATATCGCGAGGAACGAAGCAGGGGTCTCGACAAGATCGACGCGATCATCAGGTCAGGCGCAACTGCAAGCCGTGCCGTGTTCTTCTCAGGCCTCACGGTTGTGCTTGCCCTGGTCGGGATGTTCCTGCTCCCGAACACCATCTTCCGGTCACTTGCAACCGGTGCAATCCTCGTGGTCCTTGTCGCCGTTGCGGCTTCGATGACCTTGCTGCCGGCAGTCTTGTCGCTCATGGGGGACAAGATCGACTGGCTACGGATTCGTCGTCGCGGATCGCTGCAGAGCTCCGGCCGATTCTGGGACTCCGTTACTCGCACGGTGATGGGACGCCCCGTCATATCGCTCGTGTTCTCCGTGACCATTCTCCTCATGGCGGCGAGCAGCTTCATGTGGATCAACACGGGATTTGCGGGAGTTTCGACTCTTCCCGACGAGGTGGAGTCAAAGCAAGCGTTTGAGGTCCTGGAGTCAGAATTCAGCGGAGGCCTTGCGTCACCGATCGAGGTCGTGATCCAGGGCGGCGACATACCAAGCGCCGTGTCGGTAATCGAGGCGAGTGTGGCATTGGATGACAGGTTCGGCGGAAGCCAGCTCGATCCTCGTTCAACTGAGGACCTAGCAATCCTGTCCGTCGTGCTCAACGGCGATGTTGCGTCCGTCGAATCAATAGCGGCCGTGGAACATCTGCGTGCCGACGTCGTTCCCACCTTGTCTGATTCCAGTACACGAGTACTGGTTGGAGGCGAGACGGCAGGCACCCTTGACTTCCTCGTTCAGACAGACAAGTACACGCCCATCGTGTTCGCTGTCGTTCTCGGATTGAGTTTCGTCCTGTTGACGGTCGCCTTTAGATCGGTTGTGATACCCGCCAAGGCGATCGTGATGAATCTCCTTAGCGTTGCCGCGGCGTATGGACTCGTCGTTGCATTCTTCCAAACCGGCGCTGGGCCAGAGTGGGTGAAGGACATTGCATCGGCTCTTGGCTTCGGCCAGGTGGACGTCATTGAGGATTGGATCCCGTTGTTCCTCTTTTCGGTCCTCTTCGGCCTGTCGATGGACTACCACGTATTCCTGTTGTCGAGGATCAAGGAGCGTTTCGATATCACCGGTGACAACAGTGAGTCCGTCGCGTATGGGCTCCGCACAACCGGCGCACTCATCACAGGCGCAGCGGTGATCATGGTTGCAGTGTTCGCTGGATTTGCTGCGGGACGTCTCGTGACCTTCCAGCAGATGGGCTTCGGCCTGGCTGTAGCCGTCCTCCTCGATGCCACGATCGTAAGGACGATACTTGTACCGGCCTCGATGAAGCTTCTTGGCTCACGGAACTGGTACCTCCCCTCGTGGCTCGAGTGGATACCCAACGTATCGATCGAGGGAACACCACGCGAACTGCCAGCCTCTGAAACCCCCGACAGGGAGCTGATCTCCGTCTAGCTACCTGTTTGCCCGTTCTTGCGTAGATTTCCGTCGGAGTATGCGATGAGAATCTACGCAAGAACAGGTGGCTTAGGGGTGGTACGCTTGTTGGGCCAATGACGTCTTGCGGGAGAGCCGGTCCTACCGGCGCCGAAGGAGCAACCGCCCCGGGAATCTCTCAGGCAAACGGACCGCAGGAACGAGGCACCTCTGGAAAGCAGGGTTCACTCCCTCACCGAAGGTGAAAGCCGCCACGGCGGTGAATCTCTCAGGTTGTGCGACAGACGGGGCACGCAAAACGCCGTGCCCTGAGGAGCCAACTGATGACAGATAGCCCAACACCCCGAGGATTCGTCGACCGCCACATCGGTCCGGACCAACCAGAGATCGCTTCGATGCTCGAGACCGTCGGGGCGGATTCCCTCGATGATCTGATCGCCAAGGCTGTTCCAGACACGATTCTCTCCCATCGGCTTCCTGACGTGCCTGGACCCATGACCGAGACTGCCGCTCTTGAGTGGATACGGACAATCGCCGACAAGAACGACGTGCTCAAGTCCTTCATCGGGATGGGGTACTACGGAACCATCACCCCCGGCGTCATACAACGCAATATCCTCGAGAACCCGGGTTGGTACACGGCCTACACCCCCTATCAGCCAGAGATCTCCCAGGGGAGACTTGAGGCGTTGATCAATTTCCAGACAGCGGTGACGGATCTGACAGGACTCGATATCGCAAACTCCTCACTTCTCGACGAAGGCACTGCTGCTGCAGAGGCGATGACACTGATGAAACGAGTGGGCAGAAGCAAGAATGTGGCCTTTTTCGTCGATGAGGATGTGCACCCCCAGACAATCGAGGTCATCAGGACACGGGCAATTCCTCTTGGCTACTATGTGATCGTTGGAGACCCCGTTGAGGATCTCGAGGCCGACAAGGTGTTCGGCGTGCTGCTCCAGTACCCCGGTACCCACGGGGACATCCCAGATATTGCACCGATCATCGAGACCGCTCATGAAGCGGGTGCTCTCGTCGCCGTTGCAACGGACCTCATGGCTCTGACTCTCATCACTCCACCCGGTGAACTCGGAGCTGATGTGGCGATCGGTTCATCCCAACGTTTCGGCGTGCCGATGATGTTCGGCGGTCCCCACGCCGGCTTCATGGCGACACGTGACAAGTACCAACGATCCCTTCCCGGGAGGCTTGTTGGTGTGTCTGTCGACACCAATGGTCGTCTTGCGTATCGGCTCACGCTCCAGACGAGGGAACAGCACATTCGGCGTGACAAGGCCACCTCCAATATCTGCACGGCACAGGTGCTCCTTGCGGTCATGGCCGG
>JAMBLH010000237.1 GCA_023336875.1 Actinomycetes bacterium | reverse complement strand
GTCGTGCCGACTGGACGCACGGATACGTTCGCATCGAATCGCATCGATCCAGCTTCGAGTTTCGCATCGGAAACCCCGAGCGCCAGCACGATCCGCTGCAACTCTGCGCCGTACGCACGAGCCTGGGCAGCAGAAGTGATATCAGGTTCGGTCACGACCTCGACGAGAGGTACGCCGGCCCGATTGAAGTCCAGGAGTGTGTGAGTGGCATCGTGGATGCGGCCGCCGCCCTCTCCGACATGGGAACTCTTGCCCGTGTCCTCTTCCATGTGGACACGGGTGATGCCAACAACCGTCGGTTCCCCGTCGACATCGACGGCAAGCGACCCGAACTCACACACAGGGAAGGTGTACTGGCTGATCTGGTAGTTCTTCGGTAGATCCGGATAGAAGTAGTTCTTGCGATAGAACAGCGAGGACTCGTTGATGTCGCAATCCAGAGCCATTCCGATCTTGACGATCCCTTCGATCGCCTTCTCGTTCGGTACTGGTAGCGCACCGGGTAGAGCAAGGCAGACGGGGCACACAGCAGTGTTCGGCTCGTCGCCGAATTCCGTGGGACATGAGCAGAACATCTTCGATTTCGTCGAGAGTTCAACATGGGTTTCGATGCCGATGACGGCTTCCCAATGGGTCATGCTGGGGTCACCTCCGACGTTGCGAGGGACGGACGTTCATCGAAGCCAACGAGGCGTTCGACTTCCGCTGCAACTCGGTACATGACCTCTTCGCCGAGGGCAGGAGCCATGATCTGGAATCCGATGGGCAATCCCTTGTCGTCGAGTCCCACCGGTACAGATATCGCAGGGTCCCCTGCCAGGTTCGACGGGATCGTGCACACGTCCGAGTAGTACATGGCGATCGGGTCTGCTGATTTCTCGCCGACCTTGAAAGCGGTCGTTGGTGTGGTCGGCGAGATGAGTACGTCGACCTGGTCGTATGCCGTGGCGAAGTCTCGACGTACCAGGGTCCGTACCTTCTGGGCCTGGCCGTAGAACGCGTCGTAATACCCGGCTGACAGGGCGTAGGTTCCCAGGAGGATGCGCCTGGTGACCTCGGGTCCGAACCCTTCGGCTCGTGAATGTCCCATCATCTCTTCCGTCGTGCCTTCGATACTTGAGCGGTGCCCGTAACGGACGCCGTCGAGCCTGGCGAGGTTGGCGGAACACTCTGCGGGGGCAATGAGGTAGTACGCCGAAAGTGCGTACTCCGTCGACGGCATCGAGACCTCGACGATCTCAGCACCTGCGTCGGCGAGTTTGTCCGCCGTGGCACGCGTGGACGCCTGGATCTGTGGGTCGATTCCATCACCCATGAGTTCCTTGACGATGCCGATCTTGAGTCCAGCGACACCAGCCTGGAGCGATCCGCCGAAGTTCGGGACAGGTGCGTCGATGCTCGTTGCGTCGAACCGGTCCCATCCAGCAACGGACTCGAGAAGCGCTACCGAGTCTTCGACTGTGCGTGAGAAGGGCCCGATCTGGTCGAGAGATGAGGCAAAGGCGATCAGTCCGTAGCGCGACACGATGCCGTACGTCGGTTTCATCCCGACAATGCCACAGAAAGCGGCTGGTTGACGGATGGAACCACCGGTGTCGGAGCCGAAGGCACCGAACACCGAACCTGCGGCGGTCGCGGCCGAAGACCCGCCAGATGAACCGCCTGGCACGCGGTCGGTATCCCACGGGTTGCGGGTCTCACCGAACGCTGAGTTCTCGGTCGATGAACCCATGGCGAACTCGTCGAGATTCATCTTGCCTGTGATAACAGCACCGCCACGGCGTAGCCGTGCCACGGCGGTTCCGTCGTACGGCGGTTTCCAACCCGTCAGGATCTTGGACCCTGCGGTGGTCTCGACGCCGAGCGTGCACATGTTGTCCTTGAGCCCAATGGGGATGCCCTGGAGCGGACCAAGATCTTCACCACCGGCGAACGCCTCATCAGCTGCTACCGCTGCGGCGCGGGCACCGTCGTGGTCCATGATCAGGTACGAGTGGAGGTGAGCCTCGGTCACGGTTGCCCGTGTCGATGCCGCGTCGAGTAGGTCTGTGGAGCGGAAGTCTCCATCGCGGAGTCCCCGGCCTGCTTGTGCGATCGTCAGATCTGCGAGATCGGCCATCTCAGAGGATCCTCGGGACACGGAAACGTCCATCTTCGACCTCAGGGGCCTGGCTCAGGAAGGATTCAGGTTCGAGGCACTCGCCGATCTCGTCGGGTCGGAACCCGTTGACCATGGGGAGCGGATGTGATGTCGGCTCCACACCCTCGGTGGGCAGGGCTTGCACACGTTCTGCGTGCTCGAGGATGTCGAGTAGTTGGCTGCCGTACATCTCGAGTTCCTCGTCGGCGAGCGTGATGCGGGCCAGGTGCGCGACCTTTGCGATATCGATTTCAACAGGCATAGGAGAATGGTACCGAACTACGCGAGCGAGATGACATAACTCGTTTTCCGTTCTCCGTTCACCGTTCTCCGAGGACAGCACACAACACAGATCCCGAAATTCGGAACCGAAACAACGTAGAGACGGCGTTCTTACGGTCATCGGTATTCGGAAGACGGAAAACGGAAAACGGATAGCCTTCCCTCATGCTTCAGACGCCGACCAGACGCCAACTTGCGGTGCGTCTCCCGCGACTGATCGTTGGCCTTGTCCTGTTCGGCTTCGGTGTTGCCATCATGGTCGTCGCCAACCTGGGCCTCTCCCCGTGGGAGGTGCTGCATCAAGGGATCTCACGCCGCACAGGAATCTCCATCGGCACGATCAGCGTGATAACCGGAATCGCTGTCCTTCTGCTGTGGATACCGCTGCGCCAACGTATCGGCATCGGGACCCTCCTCAACGTGATGCTCATCGGACCCGTTATCGACGCGTCCCTGTGGCTTCTCCCTGCTGAGATCGAGACCTTGTGGCTTCGATGGGTGCTGATGTTCGGAGGAACCGCGATCATCGCGATCGGGACCGGTATCTACATCGGTGTGGGACTCGGACCGGGTCCGCGGGACGGGCTCATGACCGGCCTCGCATCGAGAGGGATCAACGTCGGCCTGGCCCGAGTGGGGATCGAGATCGCGGTCCTTGTCATCGGCTACTTCCTCGGCGGAACCGTCGGCATCGGCACCCTAGTGTTCGCATTCGGTGTCGGGCCGCTCGTAGCGATCTTCCTCCCCATGTTCGCCATGAAGCCGATCTACCGCTACGAGGAGAAGGATCCAGGGAAGTTCGAAGGAGCGCTGTAGGGAGATCAGCTATCAGCCATCGGCCTTCAGCCGTCAGCCCGGAAAGGACAATGAGAAGGGGAGGGGCCACGTGGCCCCTCCCCTTCTCGATCGATTGTGATTGCCTACGGCACGACCGGATCAGAAATGAATGTTCCGACCAGATTCCGATGCCGGAAGACTGCACGCTGATTCGCTGGGGCAACCTGAGCGAATTGAACGGATGCACACACCTCAAACGAGTTATCTCCAGCTGTTACCGGCGCCACGGCGGTCAGCGAGACCGTCACCGGTACAGCGGTCACGGCTGCCCACTTGGACGTGTAGATGCCAGCACTTGAATTCTGGTCAGCGTTGTAGGTACACGTTCCGCTCTCCTGGAGCCACATCAGACCGCTGGATCCTAGGCCGGGAGCTTCAGCCGTGACAGTCGATGAAAGAACAACCGTGCCATCCGCAGGAGCGTCGAAGGTCAGTGTCACCAGGGATGCTGCCTCTCCCAGCGGCAGTCCGTTAGCGCCGAAGTAACCATCCTCCAGCTGCTGAAAAGCCATTACCTGGTTACCGTCAGCACCAGGAGCGCCGTCCTGACCATCAGCACCAGGAGCGCCGTCCTGACCATCAGCACCAGGAGCGCCGTCCTGACCATCAGCACCAGGAGCACCGTCTTGACCATCAGCACCAGGAGCACCAGTATCGCCCTTCTCACCTTGGGGTCCTGCTGGGAGGGTTGCTGGGAAGAATGCCTTGGAGATCTCAGCCGCTGTTCCATACCTGTTGGCATCAGGGGACTGGCCCTTGATCCGCTCCACGATCGGCGCAAACGCCGCCAATTCGGTCTCAACAGCCGTCGATACAGCCGCAGTTCCACCGACAATGACGATCTTGTCCGGGTTCAATCGGGTCAACTCGTCCTGAGTCACCTGCGGAAGCGTATCCGTCTTGGTCAACAGAACAGGCCCAGTGTTCAGAGCAGCTGGAGACCCAGCGCCCAACGCATCAGGGAAGTCCTCACCGCTCGCGATGAAGGCCACCGGCACAGACGAGTCGGCGGCGCGAACCGCAACAGCGAAGGCCACGGTAGCAAGCAGCATTGCCGCCGCAACGACCATGGCGATCACCTTTGCTGGCTGTCTAGATAGAAGTGTTGAATTCACGAAGAAATCCCTTTCGTATGTTCCCTACCCGCCCGACATTTCGAGCGCTTATCAGTAGTGACCTTACAACCCGGTACCGTCGTAGTCCAATGCGTCGCCGGCCTAGTGCGAGG
>JAMBLH010000236.1 GCA_023336875.1 Actinomycetes bacterium | reverse complement strand
GAAGAGGCGATCTACGATGAATTCGGCAACCTGCTGACCACATCGCTGGCTGACTATCCACTACCGGCCGCTGAGAACCTTCCCATGTTCTCTCTGGACCGGACGGTGACGCCCACCGATGTCAACCCGCTCGGTGCAAAGGGCATCGGCGAAGCTGGAACGATCGGGTCCGCGCAGACCATCGTCAATGCCGTGGTCGATGCTGTCAGTCATCTTGGTGTCAAGCACATCGACATGCCACTACGACCCAAACGGGTGTGGCAAGCGATCCAGGATGCGGGGGAATAGCGATGTATCCATCAACATTCGACTACGTGGCCCCGGCGTCGCTCTCTGAGGCACTCGACGCCCTCGCCGCAGCTGACAACGCGAAGATACTCAGCGGCGGGATGAGCCTGATCCCGCTGATGAAGATGAGACTCGTTCGGCCGACAACCGTGATCGACATATCACGGATCCCTGGACTGAACACGATCTTCACCGACCGAGGTGATCACATCAAGATCGGTGCACTCGTGACCCACGCTGAGACAGCAGCGAGTGCGCTTGTCATGGAGAACGCTACGGCGTTGGCTCAGGCAGCCGATGCAACAGCAGACATCCAGGTTCGGAACCAGGGCACGACCTGTGGCTCGATCGCCCACGCGGATCTGGCGGCTGATCAGCCTGCTGCAGTGCTCGCGCTCGGTGGCACCATGATCGCCCAGTCCGTCAGAGGTACACGCGAGATCGCGGCGGCTGACTTCTTCGTGGACACGCTGACCTCGGCGCTCGAGCCAGACGAGATTCTGACCTCGATTAGGATCCCGAAGGGTGGAACGTCCGTATACAGGAAACTCGGCAGGCGTGGCGGTGAGTCCGACTATCCGATCGCTGGCGCTGCCGTGTGGATCGACTCGTCCAATGGCTCGGTTGCTGATGCAAGAATCGCTGTCACAGGTGTGAGTTCGAAGCCGTACCTTGCTACGGCATCCGCAGCTGCGATCGTAGGTACCGATGGTTCGGCTGATGCGATAGCGGCAGCTGGATCCCACGCGACTGACGGCGTGGTCGTGCTTGAGGATCTCTACGCAACGGTCGACTACCGCACGCACCTGGCAGACGTGTATGTTCAGAGGGCACTCAAGGACGTACTTGCATAGAGAGACCAGAGACCAGAGACCAGATGTCGGATGCCAGCCGCGTCCCCCTTTCAAGGGGGACAGCAGAGGGACGCAGTCCCGATGCAGGGGGATAACGCGAAGCCAACCTCCCTCGTGTGGGAATCTTGCGGGACAATGTGCCGGGTCGCGGATCCCCTTCGCTCGTCGCAGGGCTCCTCGCTTGTCCCCCTTGAAAGGGGGACCGTGCTAGCGGCTGACGGCTCAACCTCCCGGTTCGCTGATCCTTTGGGTGGTTGGATCGAGGTATGTCGTGCATAGGAGTCCTTCCAAGTACCAAGTACCAAGTACCAGATGTTTCGCCGCGGTGATCCTGGCGGCTGGAGAGGCGCTGCGGATGGGTGTCGCGAAACCAGCGATGCCGGTCGGTGAGGGAACGATGGTGGGTGCCGTGATCGACGTTGCCAGGTCCGCCGGGTTGGATCCCGTTGTTGTTGTCACTGGGTTCCACCGCGACGAGGTAGCTGAGGCCGTCGGTGACACAGCGTCTCTGGTGCACAATCCTGAAGCTGCCTCTGGCAATATGTCCTCGCTCCTTGTGGGACTCGGTGAAATCGGTGACGCGGACATCACGGTGGTCCTGCTGTCTGACATGCCGCTCGTGGAAGCATCCACGATCGAGGCGCTCTGTCGAGAGTTGGTTGCATCTGAGGCGATGTGCGGCTGGACCCAATACACCGATGGTCGTGGCCACCCCATTGCCTTTGCACCCCGAGGGATCGAGGCGATCGACACGTTGTCCGGGACAAAAGCCCTGTGGCCCTTCTTCGATTCGCTCGAGGACGATGAGCGGTACGAACTGTTCGTCGACGAGGCGCGACCTCTTGATATCAACACTCCCGCCGACTATCAGAACTTGACCACCCAGCGGTCCCCGGAAAACGGAGAACGGAAAACGGAGAACCCCCCGCCATGAAACAGCGGATCATCGACCGGATCGCTCGTAGTGGCCCGATGCGGTTCGACACCTACATGGATGCCTGTCTTTACGACCCTGACGGTGGCTACTTCTCCGCTGGACGCGTACGCCCGGGCACGGCGTCGGACTTCGTGACGAGTCCTGAGGTAAGCCCGGCGTTCGGAGCGCTCATCGCTGGGTGGACCGCGGAAAGCGATCCCTCAGGTAACGCATCGCTCATCGAGATCGGGGCGGGCTCTGGTGCATTGTTGCGCGAGATAGCTCCTGCGTGGCTTGACAACGGTCGCCAGGTGTATGCGGTCGAGGTCTCGAATGCGTCTCGCGGTGCCATCACTGCGGAGTTCCCCGGTATCGAGGTTGTTGCATCGTTCGAAGGCCTTCCTGTGCGTGGAGACGCCGTGATCATCGCGAACGAGGTCCTGGACAATCTCCCGTGTGCACTCGCACGCAGGAGGGCTGGAAGCTGGGTCGAGATCGCCGTCGATGCGGATGGCGAGAGGCTGGTGCTCGTTGACGTTGCGGCACGTCGTGAGGTGGTCGATTGGTGCAACGAGACCTTCGGTGATGTCGATGATGGCACCGTGGTCTCTGTCCAGATAGCGG
>JAMBLH010000235.1 GCA_023336875.1 Actinomycetes bacterium | reverse complement strand
TCGCCGGGGAGGAGGCCAACGTTGGTCATCCGAACCATGGGGAGACGATTGAATCCATCTGCTCGCACCATTCCTCCGGGCGAGAGTCCTGCAATTGCGGCAGAATCTCTGCCGGACAGAACACCGACCCATATCCCGTTCCTGACTATGTCCACTCGCATCGCCGGTGTACCTTCATCGTCGAAACCAAAAGTGCCCAGAGCCCCAGGAAGCGTCGCATCAGCGGTCACATTCATGAGGTCCGAGCCGTAGCGGTGGGTACCGAGCTTCTCAAGCTCTAGATGGCTTGTGCCCGCAAATGCTGCTTCCCAACCGAGGATTCGGTCGAGCTCAATGGCGTGTCCGACCGATTCATGGATTTGGAGCGCCATCTGAGATCCTTCGAGGATGAGGCTGGTCTCACGCTCCTCCATCTCATCTGCGGAGAGCAGAGCAACGGCCTCCTTTCCCACGCGCTGCGCGTTCCCCTCGTAGTCCCACTTCCGAATCGTCTCGTAGCCCCCGGTTTCGTATTGGCCAAAGGACTGCGGATACGACCGGCGCTGTGTCTCAGACTCGCCGATCGCTGTTGCGTCGTAGCCACCGCCTGACTCGATGATGTGCTGGTGGATTCGATGACCCTGGGATGAAACGAACCACTTCTCCGCGTCGTAGAACGCCAACGTGCCATTCGCGATTGCAACGCCGTCGACCTCCTGCAGAGTTTTGGTGACGCTGACGAGCATGTCAACCTTCTCGGATGTCGATACAGCGAACGGATCCTCTACGTAGGGCGTCTCCCAGAACGTATCGGTGACAGGCACGTCAGTGAATTCCATTGGCGGACCAGAGACGACCGCTGAGGCCCTGGCAATCGCAGCCGCCCTCGCACCCGCGGCCCTGATGCTCTCACTTGTCTGGTCAGCCGTCGCGGCGAAACCCCACGATGATCCGATGAGTGCTCTGACGCCTACGCCGATCGACTCCGATCGGTCGAGTTGGTCGAGGTTCTGGTTTCTTACACTGATCGTCTCGGTCTTCGAGATGACCATTCGTGCGTCTGCGTAGCTTGCTCCCGCATCGATAGCACTCTCAACAGCGAGGCCGGCAGTAGCAAACAGTTCCCCTCCAAGGTGGATCCGAGAATCGTACTCTCGTGTCACAAGCTTCGAGTCGCATCGACATGGCCTCGACACCGGGGGAGAGGGTCAGCTGATCGTGACGGTGAGTTTCCGCAGAGCTTCTCGCAGCGCCTCTTCGACGTCTTCGGGAGTGGACCTCTCACCGAACAGGAATCCAAGATACCGATCACCCTCGGGCAGAGGCACAACGGTCCTGCCGTTCGGTATCGTTTGGCTGAAGTCGGTGATACCTGGAACGGCGAGCGCTAGTTCTACGCCCTCTATCGACTCGAGAGTGCCTCTCTCGCCGATCGGAAGCATGAGCACCCCTGTTGCTGTAGCTTGCACCTCGCGGCCAGACCCGGGGAGTCCCAGTGCGCTGCGCAGGATCAACGATTCAAGAGACTCGCCAAGAAGCCCGAAGGTGAGAGACCGCCCACACAACCCACCTATCGACCGTGCAGCTACCTCGATGAGGGACACTCCCTCCGATCCGATTCTTACTTCTGCATGAACCGGACCAGATAGAAGGCCGAGCGCATGGGCTGCGGCGCCGACCAGATCCACGATCTCCGCCTGTATACCCGCATCGTGTCTCGATGGCGTCACGAACAGCGTCTCCTCGAAGTACGGACCATCGAGAGGGTCAGGCTTGTCGAGAAGCGCGAGCACTTGCAGCGTTCCGTCGACAAGCATCGCCTCCACGGCTACCTCTGGACCATCGATGAACGACTCGACGAGCAACGGCTCATCCGAAGACTCCTCGACGTCACAAAGAATGTCGCGAATCCTCTGCTCCGCGACCTGGGCAGCGCCGGCGTCATCGATGCGAATCACTCCCCTGCTAGCTGACAAACTTCTCGGTTTCACGACACACGGGTAGCCGATGTCATTCGCTGCTATTGGTACCTCTCCGCGCCCTGCGAGCCGATAAGGAGGCTGCCGAACCTGCGCTGAATCAAGCAAGCCTCGCATCCGAGCCTTGTCGCGCGTCGCGGACACCGCTGCCACAGGGTTCGCGGGAATCGACAGAAGGTCTGAAGCTATCGCTGCGATCACGACGCCGCGGTCATCCGCTGCGACTACGGCGTCGGGTGCAGGCTTGAGATTCGCGATACGGCCTGCAGACCATTCAGGCCGACCGAATTCGATCCTTATCGATCGGGACCGCCCGAGATCGCCCATGGGAACCTCGCCGTCAGACGCGACAACAATATCCAGTCGCAACCCGCGGGCTGCCTCGACAAAATCGTGAGTACGGTAGCTCCCTGAAGGGACGACAAGGACAACCACAGGATTCTGTTTCCTTCTCGGCGATATACCCTTATCATCCGCAGCCAAACGACTCTCGTCCGAAGATAGGTTCACAGTCATGACTCTTGATTCTCGCATCCTCACGATCACTGACGCGGCGCTCGAGAAACTTCTCGAGATTCGGTCCACGGAACCAGACGCTGACGAGCTCGCATTTGTGCTCGCCGTCTCGGGGGCCAAGGGCGACGACTTCACTTACACAATGCACATGACGAGCCTTGACCGGCTTGCCGAGGATGACATACTCGAGCAGCACGGTGAACTCCCTGTTGCCATGCCTCAGGCGAGTGTCGTGAACCTGACCGGTGCCTCACTTGAGATGTCGAAGAATCTCTTGAGTCCGGGGCTG
The DNA here is from genome assembly GCA_023336875.1 of Actinomycetes bacterium. Classification (GTDB taxonomy): domain Bacteria; phylum Actinomycetota; class Acidimicrobiia; order Spongiisociales; family UBA5794; genus B3-G11. Next base: position 1,910 of record JAMBLH010000235.1, on the reverse strand, counting down.
ACAATCAACAATCCGAACTCGCCATCACCCGCAATCCAGACCGACGGCCCGCCACCAGATCTCAGTGGACCGGTCGCCGAACAGGTTGAGCATGTCATTCGCACCCAGATAAACCCTGCAATCGCTTCTCACGGTGGAGTCATCGAGCTGGTCGCTGTTGAGGACGGCGTGGCGTATGTACGCCTTGGAGGCGCGTGCCAGGGATGCGGCATGGCCAATGTCACGCTGTCCCAGGGCATCGAATCATCGATTACCTCTCTTGTCCCCGAGGTTCGACAGGTAATCGATGTGACTGACCACAACGCTGGCGACAACCCCTATTACGAGCAGACCAAGAAGTAGCTCTCCCTGGTTCCGGCTACAGGTCGCGAACCACGTCAAGATTCGAAGCAACACCAGCGGCGAGGTGAAGCGTGCCCTTTGGCCCCCCTATCAGTACCGAGTCATCCGCGCCTGAGCCAAGGACCAAGATCTCAGCGCCCTCATCTATGCCCTGGGATCGCAGGAAGGCGAAATGCTCCGCCTTGACTGTTCCGACCGTCACTGTCTCTCCGACGGCAATGTCAGACAGTGCAACAGCTGTTGAAGGCGGCACGATGGGGCCACCAGGAATCGGTTTGCCTGTAGGCCCTGTTGTGGGATCGCCAAGGAACGATGCAAGCCGATTCGCGACCATGTCAGGAGTGACATGCTCCATCTCACACGCAACCTCGTCTGCCTTTGCGGGTGTGAGGCCGAGGTGATCGGCGAGGAAACGCCCCCACAATCTCCTGTTGCGAAGGACCGTGTTCGCCAGCACGTCACCTGTATCAGTGAGCGTCACACCCTTGTAAGGCGCATACGACAGGAGACCGGCTGACTCAAGCTTCTTGATCATCTGATTCGCTGAAACCGATGACACTTCGAGTACCCCGGAGATGGTCGACACAGGGACGGGCGGTCCAACGCCATCCTCGATTGCCCGAGCGACCGTGATGATGTACATCTCTTCTGCTTCGGAGGTCAGATACGGGTCGGCCATTGTTGGTGAGCATATCGCCAACAACTACGGTCCTGCTACGGATCCGATCGGGATCTCGATGGAGTCGCCGGGTGCAGTGACCACCGCCGGGTACAGCTCAACGGTGATGTTGAATGGCGAATCGGACTCGGGAGGTGCAGTGCCGACTCGCAACAGCTGCATTACCCGGCGCTGGTTCCACGCAGGCTCAGCATCGGAGCCATCGCCAGACACCGCAAAGGCCAAACCGTCGATGCTCACGACAACGTCGAGCTTCGCTGCCACCCCGCTCTCGAGATGCCATTGCATCCACCCACCCTGTTCGTCGATCACCAGTTCATCGACCACAACCACGTGATCGCCGACCGTGATTCTGTGATCTACGACCGCCGTTGGAAGGCCAGCAGAGATCGTAAGTACATCATCAGCTTCTTCGATCTTCCCCGGGAGGGTTGCGGTCAACGTAGAGGACCCACCATCTTGGACGGGGGGGAAATCGATGGTCACCGCTGCTGGTGTCGCTGAGGCCAGCGACTGACCGATCATTGACACGTTGCCACCGGTTGAGGCAAGTTCCCAGGTCGCCACCGCAACCGGAGAGGTCGTTCCAGGATCGGTTCCGCCGCTCACGACAGATGAAACGAACACCGTTGTCCCCTCACTGCTCGACCGTAGGACGTCGGCGCGCATGCCAACGTTATTCATAACCGCTACATGGCCAGAAGGAAGAGTACCGGATTCGGCTACTGCATCAGGATCCTCTGTTGGTGCGTTGACGATCGTGAAGATCACATAGATAGCCGTCAGGAGTGCGCCAAGAATCGCGGCTGAGACAGGGATCTTCCAAGGTACCTCCTCCGTGGTTGGTTCGCTCATCTGAGTTCCTCAAGGGACACGGGATACACACCCT
>JAMBLH010000234.1 GCA_023336875.1 Actinomycetes bacterium | reverse complement strand
TTCTTCGTGTCACTCGCATTGTTCGTTTGGACCGTCTCAAATGCAACCAGGGCCGTTGTACGTGGCGTCAAGATCGCCTACGACCAGGAGAGTGAGCGCTCGATCCTCGAGCACAGGGCCGTCGCCGTTGGGGTCACTCTCTCCGCGATAGTGATCACACTCATCGCTCTTGCCGTCATTGCGGCCGTTCCGGTGTGGCTCCAGCGGTTCGACCCAACCAACGCGATCGTTACCTTCGGAAACTTTCGGTGGGTGCTGGTCGGTGCGGGCTTCGCCCTTGTCACTGGGCTTCTCTATCGCTTCGCACCGCCGAGGCGTCCGGACAATTGGCGGAGCATCGTCCCTGGAGCGATCTTTGCAACGGCTATGTGGACATTCACATCGATCGGCTTCTCGATCTACGTCTCGTCCTTCGGCCGGTACAACGAGACGTATGGCACGCTTGGTGGGGCGGTAGTGCTACTCCTGTGGTTCTGGTTCACGTTCCTCGCGATCCTGATCGGAGCTGAGCTGAACGAAGCACTCATACTCGAGCAACACGATCGAGAGACTCAGGTAAAGGCGTAGACGATCTGCCCGAGGCCAATGATGACAACTACCAGATAGATCCCAACCACGATCCGCAGTACGCCCAGCAGTCGGAAGGACGTACCCCATGTCGCCAAGGCGATTATCGTAATCGGAATCCCGAACTTGAACACGGCCGCCCATGGCGTACCGATCATCGGTGCCATCAAAGGGTTCACTTCGACCGCACCGAGGTTCTTGATGTTGAAGTTCGTAACAGTGACGTCGAGGACGTTCAACAGGAGTAGCGCGAGAGCGAGCGCCACAGCTGCCTTGCGGATCTCCGGTGAGTCACCATTGACGACACGGGTCCTCCAGACCGGTTTCTCCAGCTCCATTGATGCCCTCTTCTCTAAACGCCGCCCAGCGTTTCATGAGACAATACACGAGAGTCGATCGGCGTGTGTGAGAGGGAAATCTACCAACGCCCCTCGAATTGTGAGTGCCTCCGGTGCTATTCCCCTGGATTCCAGAGAGGCTCATCCTGCACCCAATCGGGGCCTTCACCCCATCGCTCCTCATACACAACGTCCTGGACGGAAGCCCTCTTGGCCAGCCCCCAGCGGCCGAGCGGATAGCCACAGGGAATCGCCGCCGCGTTGATCCAGCCCTTCTCAAGCGGGACACCGAGAAGCTCGGCCACTTCGTTCTGTTTGAATATGCCAAGGATCGTCGTCATCGTGGTTCCTACGCCATGGCTTCGCGCAGCGAGCATCAGACTCCAGACACCGGGATAGATCGACGCGCCTGACGGATCGTTGCGGTGATAGGGCAGCACCACAAGAGGCGACTCGCCAAAGTTGTCAGCTAGCCACTGGGACGATGAATATATGCGCTTGGAGGCCTCATCGCCGCTCGCGTCAGCCTGCTCCCTCTTTCCCCTGTAGATCGTCTCATTGAGCTCAACCCATGCTTCTGAATAGAGCCGTCCAAGCTCGTGCATGGTCGCGCGATCAGCGACCGTCAACCACCTCCAGTTCTGGGCGTTGCTCCCGGACGGCGAGCGAATCGCTGCGTCCAACATCGAACGGATGACCTCATCAGGAATCGGGTCAGGCTTGACGCGGCGCATGGCACGCGTCGTATACAGGGCTTCATGTAGATCCATCACCAAAACCTAGCCGACAATCGACGCCACGACTCCGAAGGCGATGAGATTGAAGGCCGTCCATGCGACGCACGTCATCCCGTATCTGCGAAGCCACTGGAGCCAATCTTCGCACCGAACCGCGATGGCCCTTCCGACGAGGTACCAGATCACAGCGCTCGACGCGACGCCGAACGCGAACACCGTGAACCTCGTGACATCGATGAACGGGAAGGCCAGCACCCACGCAGTTGGCGCTGCAATCAGAAACAGGACCGCACCCGCCAGGCTTGCGGCGAAGTTGCCCATATCGCCTCCGGCGCGAAAGCCCACCGAAAGTGCTGCGACCACAAGCACAAATGGGAACATCAGTCCCAGAAGGCCACCAAGAACCGGAGCAATCGCTCGACGACGTGGTGCGAATGACACATCTTGCTTCACGGTTGGACAGAGTACAAGGAACAGAACAACTCGCGCTTGTAGCATCTGAGGACGGAGGTGACATGACAGAACCACTTGAGAACGGTGCGATCAAGATCATCGAGATCATGGGCGTGTCGACGAGCAGCTATGAAGATGCCCTTGACCGCGCGGTGGCGAAGGCCGCCGAGAGCATCAACGGCATTGTCTCGCTCGAAGTAACGGGGCAGAGCGCGACCGTCCGAGATGGAAGAATCGCTCGATACGAGATCTCGGCCAAGCTCTCCTTCATTGTCCGCTAGTGGGCGTTTCGCGGCCTGCGCTACCTTGAAGCCAGCATTACGCTGATATCACCGCATGAACCATCTGCGACTCTTCCGACTGCTACTTCCACTGCTACTTCTTGCGTTGCTCGCGGTGGCCCCGATTCCGGCGTCCGCTCAATCCAAAGGCGCAGTGAGCGAGGCACAGGCCGCAGAGGAGCAAGCATTCGCCGCCCTTCGGGAGTCCGATGAGGAACTCGAGGCCGGTCTCGAGGAGATGGAGAGGATCGAAGGCCAGATCTACAACCTGAACTGGCGCATCAGCAAGCTTGGAGACGCGATCGTCGAGTATGGCGACAATGTCACAGACCTCCAGGACCGTGCACGTCTCCTCGTGCTCGAGGCCTATACGTCGGGTGGTCGCAACCTGGTCACGTCGGCTTTCACGGCGGGGACGATTCAGGAATTGATCACGACGCAAGCGCTCTACGACGAAGCGACCACCAGGGACCTCAATCAGCTCGACCAGTTGGCTGCTGTGAGCAGGCAGATGGACCGCCTCACTGATGAGCTGACCGTCAAGGAGGCGGAAGTCGAACAGCTCAAAGAGGAGCACCAGATCGTCGTTGACCGCCTCGAGGCGGATCAGGTAAAGGCGACAAAGGCGCATACCGATGCAGAGGCCAAGTACGCAGCTGCGTATAAGAAGTACAAGGCGGCGCAGGCCAGACAAGCAGCAGCTGCGGCAGCTCGGAAGTCTGGAGGTGCGGCAGGAATCGGGTCCCAGACGAGGGGTGTTGCCTGTCCTGTCGCCGGTCACAGCTACTTCATCAATACCTGGGGATACCCCCGGTCAGGTGGTCGCACGCACAAGGGGACGGACATGATGGCTGGCTACAACACTCCCTTGGTTGCCATGAACTCAGGGACCGTGCGGGTGAACAGCCATTACCAGGGTGGGCGACAGGTCTATGTCAACGGGGATGACGGAGTCACGTACTACTACGCCCATATGTCCAAGTGGGCGAGCGGCCTCTCGACTGGTCAGAGGGTGAGCAAGGGCCAGGTGATCGGATACGTTGGCGACTCCGGCAACGCGAGGGGTACCCCTCACCTCCACCTCGGCATGATCGCCGGTGGAATCTATGTAAACCCTTACCCCACGGTGCGAGCTGCCTGTTGAAAGGCAGCCGCCAGCTGTCCGCTATCAGTTGTCAGCCAGAAATGTCGTCAGGATCTCGTTGAACTCGTCTGGCTTCTCGACGGGGAGTAGGTGTCTCGCATCGGGAACCACCACGAGGCGAGCGTCACGCGCGCCGCTCACGATCGACTGTTTCGACTCCACAGGCGTGTAGTCGAGTTCAGATGCGACGACGAGCAACGGAGACGTGATCCGACCAAGTCGATCCACGACGCTCCAGCCGACGATGGCTCTCATGGACGCGAGGTACGCGGCCTTGTCGTTGTCCGCTATTACTTCGGCAACTCTCTCGCGCAGCTCGGCCTGATCGTCATCTGGAAGCGTGCGGTTTGCGACAAGTTGTCCCAGCCTTTCAAGTCCAACTGTTTTGACGAGCGTGAGCCGCTGCCAGACCATGGCCCTTTCCTTCAATGTCCGAGGGATGAAGTCTGGCCCGGCGTTGACAACAACGGCGCTCCTCACAAGCTCAGGTCGCGTCGCAGCAAGCTCAAGGGTCGTCATCGCTCCTAGGGACAATCCAACAACGTGGCATGGGCCTATATCCAGTGCCTCGATGAGAGCTGCAACGTCACCAGCGAACATCTCAAGCGAGTACGGTCCAGCCGGCTTACTCGACTGGCCGTGCCCACGCAGGTCAACCGCGATCACACGATAGCTGGGCGTCAATACCGGAAGCTGGAGCTCCCAGTCCGCGCTTGACGATCCAAGCCCGTGGATGAGCAGGACGACATCACCCTCCCCGTCATCCGTGTAATGAAGGGTGGTTCCGTTGACGTCGACCGCTGGCATGTACCTGTCGCTCAGTCGTCGGCGATTTCAACGTCGAGTTCTTCGCTCACAACCTGGTCAATGGTCCCGTCACCGGTCGAGTCGACACCGTAAAGACGCACGCCGTCGACCTTGACATCCTGCAGTTCGCCATCCTCACCTCGGTCGATTCCCGACGCCGTGATGATGTCTGTTCTTGTGACGTCGGGTGAGCCATCGCCCGAGATATCGTGTGCAACAGTCCGAATCTCGGTTATCTCAACCGAGTCCGCCTCTCCGTCGCCATCAAGATCCATCACCGTCTCCGTGGTTTCTACCGTCGTGAACACATCGGGGAGACCGTCGCCATCAGCGTCGATTGTCGTCTCCTCGATGCGTGTCGTTTCGACGATGTCAGCCACGCCGTCACCGTCGACATCTATCTCACGAACCTGCGTGTACGTCGTGCGCAGTCCGTCCGGTTCGCCATCCCCATCAATGTCAATCTCGTGGCTATCGGTCTCGGTCAGAACGATGCTGTCGTCTTGAGGCCTGGGGACGAGGTCATCGCTTTCGTTCGGTTCGGTTGTGTCTTCATCAAAAGTCATAGGGCTCCCTTTTCAGTCCAGAGAGTAGCTGTATCCGCGAGCCGCACTGGCAGTAGCCTTCTCAATTCATGACTCAGGTTCTCGCTCTTACCGCGGCTGCACTCTACGGCGTTGCTGACTTCGCAGGTGGACTCGCGACCCGCTCTCTTTCGGCATGGCGCGTGACTATCTGGTCCCAGGTGTTCGGGCTTCCCCTTCTTGGCGTTGCCATCATTATCATTGGCTTCTCTGAGGTCACAACGACGGACATCGCGCTCGGCGCGCTCGCAGGAGGGTTTGGGCTAGTAGGACTTGTTCTGCTCTACTCGGCCCTTGCCGCAGGGTCAATGTCGATCGTCGCTCCGATTGTCGGCGTTCTGGCCGCATCGATTCCTGTGGCTTGGGACCTGGCGGATGGAGGCGTCATCTCCGCGATCCAATGGATCGGGATTGCTTTGGCGATTGTTGCGGTTCTCCTCCTTGTAAGCCATCGATCGGCCTCATCGATGACAGTTCTGATTCTCGCCCAGGCGCTCGGGGCCGCCATTTCATTCTCGGTCTTCGTGATCGCAATGAGCCAGACGAGTGAATCCTCGGGACTGTGGCCTCTACTGCCAGCCCGGATAATCTCAATTCCAATCGGCTTTGCCGTTCTCGCGATTACTTCCACGGCAGTTCTCCCAGCTCGCCCTCTCCTTCGCCTGGTCGCGTTTGTCGGCATCATCGACATTGCGGCCAGCAGCGCCATCGTCCTCGCAGTGCAGCGTGGCCCGCTGGGTATCAACGCCGTGATCTCATCGCTTTACCCAGCCTTCACCGTGCTGGCGGCGTTGGTCGTACTCAAGGAGAGGCCGGCTACGTCCCAAGCGATCGGAATCGGTCTTGCGATTCTGGCGGTCCTTCTCCTCGCCCTGTGAACGCAACAGGGATTACGACTGGCATCAACCATTCATTAGCTGTAGACTAATGAATAGTGAAATAGCGTACTTGGGGAGGCACCCATGTCCTCACGATGGATATACGGCTTTGATGCGCTCGACGCTGCATCTGAACGCTGCGGTGATGACTGGGACACCGTCAGAGGTCTTCTCGGCGGGAAGGGCGCCAATCTCGCCGACATGACTCGTCTCGAGATCCCGGTTCCTCCTGGATTCACCATCACGTCCGAGGCCTGCAACGCCTTTCTCGACTCAGGTGAGATCCTCCCGGAAGGACTGACGAACGAACTCACAATGGCGCTACGACAAGTCGAGCAGATGACAGGAAAGATCTTCGGCGATCCTGCCAATCCCCTCCTGCTCTCGTGCCGCAGTGGAGCCAAGTTCTCCATGCCTGGCATGATGGATACCGTGCTCAACATTGGCCTCAACGACGAGGTCGCAGACGGCATTGCGGACATCTTTGGCGATCGTCACTTTGCCCTCGACTCGTACCGCAGATTGATCCAGATGTTCTCAACGGTCGTAATGGGAATTCCCGATGAGCCGTTCGAGGACACGCTTCGCGGATTCCGGGAGAAACGCGAGGTGGAGAACGACGGTGATCTCCCTATCGAGGACCTCGAATCGATCGTTGAGAGGTTCCTGAAGGTATTCCGGAACCACACCGGTCGCGACTTCCCGAGCGATCCAATGGAGCAGCTCACCATGGCCGTCGAGGCCGTGTTCCGCTCATGGAACGGACGGCGAGCCTATGCCTATCGCCACGCAGCTGGCATCGACCACGACCTTGGGACTGCGGTGAACGTCCAGACGATGGTGTTTGGAAACCTCGGTCCGGATTCGGCAACCGGGGTCGCAGTGTCGCGAAACGCCACCACTGGAGAGCCGAAGATTGATGGTGACTTCCTGATGAATGCGCAAGGCGAGGATGTCGTCGCGGGAATCCGTCAGACCAGCACGATCGAGGATCTCGGCAGGCTCATGCCGGAACAGCATTCTGAACTCCTGCGCTACGCCCAGATACTGGAGCGTCACTACACGGATATGCAGGACATCGAGTTCACGATCGAATCGGGAAAGATGTGGCTGCTCCAAACTCGCGACGGCAAGCGAACTGCACAAGCAGCTGTACGAATCGCTGTCGATCTTGTCTCCGATGGCATCATCACAAAGGACGAAGCGCTCATGCGGGTCTCGCCCGAGCAGGTCGAGTTCTTTCTCCATCCACAATTCGATTCCGACGCAAAAAAGATCGCCGTAAGTCGAGGTAGGCGCCTCACCCAGGGACTCAACGTCTCCCCTGGCGCTGCAGTGGGCGTTGCTGCGTTCGACGCAGACCTGGCCGAGAAATGGGCCACCGAGCGCAATGACGCCGTCATCCTTGTCAGACCTGAGACCAAGCCCGACGATGTTCACGGAATGCTCGCGTCTGCAGGCGTGCTCACCTCGAGTGGAGGTCGTACCAGCCATGCAGCACTTGTCGCCCGACAGTTCGGAAAACCGGCTGTTGTCGGAGCGAGGGAGGTTGATCTCGACCTCGAGGCACGCACCATGACGGTTGGCCCTCATGTGGTCAAGGAGGGTGACTGGATCTCGATTGATGGCACAACCGGCGAGGTCTTCCTCGACCGCATAGAGACGTCACTCCCCGAGATCGATGATCCATGGCTCATGGGTGTGCTGTCGTGGGCCGATGACGTCAGGGATTTGGATGTTTGGACAAATGCCGACTATCCAGCTGATGCCGAGAAAGCTGCCAAGTTTGGCGCGAACGGCATCGGGCTATGCCGCACGGAGCACATGTTCTTCGACGCAGCCAGGCTTCCGATCGTTCAAGGAATGATCATGGCATCAACTGAGACTGAGAGACTCGAGGCGCTCGCCGAGCTACTTCCGTTGCAGCGGTCGGATTTCGCAGGCTTGTTCCGCGCAATGGATGACAAGCGCGTGATCATCCGGCTGCTCGACCCCCCACTGCACGAATTCCTGCCCGATCGCCATGACCTTATTAGGAAGTCAACCGATCTCAAGATCCAACTCATGAACGCAAGCAACCTCCAGGAAGTCAATGCACTCGTCCGCGAGATCGAGGAGACGGAGCACATCCTCTCGAGGGTTGAATCACTCCACGAGTCGAACCCGATGCTCGGGCTGCGAGGCGTACGGCTTGCGCTCCTGATGCCCGAGATTCCCGAGATGCAGATTCGAGCCATCTTCGAGGCGGCCCTGATCGTCCTCGATGAAGGCCTCACTCCCAGAGTCGGAATCATGATCCCGCTCGCCAGTGAGGCATCGGAGCTCCTGCCCATGAGAGATATCATGGACCGTGTTGCCGAGGAGGTTCTGGGAGACCGAGCCGATGAGTTGGACTACGAGTTCGGCTCGATGATAGAGACCCCTCGAGCGGCAGTCACCGCGGGATCGCTCGCCGAGTCAGCCGAGTTCTTCTCCTTCGGAACAAACGACCTCACCCAGATGACATTCGGCATCAGTAGGGATGACGCCGAGAAGGCGTTCTTGCTGGACTACCTGAATCTTGGCGTTCTCGCAACAAACCCCTTCAACACGCTCGATCGCTTGGGCGTTGGAACATTGATCCGATCCGCCACGGAAGCAGGACGGGCTACGAGACCGGGCATCCACGTCGGCATCTGTGGAGAGCACGGGGGTGATCCCGCCTCAATCGCGCTCTGCGACGAGATCGGCCTTGACTACGTAAGTTGTTCTCCGTTGAGGGTGCCAGTTGCCAGGCTCGCCGCCGCCCAAGCGGTTCTCAACAGACCGAACAGAGCCACAGAACATCTCGAACCCCACCGTGACCTTGCCGAAGGAGTGGTTGCAGACGCCCGATAGACACAGCTTTTCAGATCCAGCCGCACCGTCAACTCGTGCCTTCCCTTGATGCGACGGTGCGGCTGCCTCCTTTCAGGCTACGTCGGCAATAACGGATAGCTCAGGAGTCAACGACTACGCTGCGGGCGGCACCAACCCGTGAGGTTTACTTGAGTCGCGACCCGACACCGGAAATACCGACGAACAAGGCGACATCTCAGACGGTGATCATCCGTATTGAACCCCGGTCTGTATGGAAGATCATCGGAGCGTTGCTGATCACGAGTCTTGCCCTGTGGACCATGGACCAGGCGTCTCACCTGCTGGTCCTCGTTGCACTTTCATTCTTTTTCAGCCTCGCCCTCCAGCCAGCCGTGCTTCGACTGACCACCAGATATGGATGGAAACGGGGGTCAGCTGTTGGTGTCATCTACCTCGTCGGGATCGTCCTCGTCGTGGTAATGATGGTGTTCCTCGTCCCTGCAACGGTGGAGCTCGCGCAGACGATCGGGGCGCACGCTTCTGAATGGGTTGCGAACATCGCCACTTTCGCTGAGGACACCTTCAACATGACTGTCTCGGAAGGCGTAACCGGTGGTGATTGGACGGAGGACATCGACGACCAGATCATCGCATGGGCACAAGGCGGGGGCATCTCAAGCATCCTCGGCATTGCCAGTACGGGCCTCGGCCTCATCTTTGACATCGCGACGATCGCTATGTTCACGTTCTACTTCACAGCAGATGCTCAGCGGCTCCAGAAGACGGTGCTGGCTCTTGTGAAGCCAGAGCACCAGTACAGAGTCGGTTGGACCTGGGACCAGGCAGTCGTCCAGACCGGCGGCTACTTCTACTCGCGCATGCTGTTGATGCTCATCAATGGCTTCGGCTTCTTCGTCACGATGGTGATTGTTGGCGTTCCAGTAGCGCTTTCCATTCCACTCGCGCTTATGGCAGGGTTCATCGCAGCCTTTATCCCTGCTATCGGCACGTACCTTGGCTCCGCCATCCCGATCCTGGTAACGCTCGGGATTAGTGGCCTGGTACCTGCACTGATCGTTCTCGCGTACGCACTCATCTACCAGCAGATAGAGAACTACTGGCTGAGCCCCAAGATCTCGTCGAAGACCATGACACTCAACGGAGCCCTTGCCTTCGGTGCCGCCCTCGCAGGTGGTGCCATTGCTGGTCCACTGGGCGCGTTCGTAGCGCTGCCTGTTGCTGCTTTGATTACCTCGCTCATCTCGAACTTTGTCACACACTATGAGGTGACGTACGACTTCTCTTGGGATGATGTCGAGGACGAGACTTCGGCCGAGGACGCTGCGGTCACGACCGCCGAGGACAAGAACCACTGAGCTCTACGGGCTCGGTCTACTCTCAGTTCCATGAATACGCAATTCCTGAACCATCTTGCCGCTGAGACCGAGGCACTTCGTGAAGGAGGGCTCTTCAAGGCCGAACGTGTGCTCGCCTCGCCTCAGGGCGCCGTCATCACATTGGAAGACGGGACCGAAGTGATCAACCTTTGCGCGAACAACTATCTCGGCCTGGCCAACAGTTCGCGCCTTGAGGAGGTAGCAGGCCGTGCAATACGGAAGCACGGGTACGGGATGGCATCGGTGCGGTTCATCTGCGGAACGCAGACGGTCCACAAGGAGCTCGAACTCACCATCAGCAGCTTTCTGGGGACTGAGGACACGATCCTCTACTCGTCATGCTGGGACGCGAACGGTGGATTGTTCGAAACCATCCTCGGGCCAGAGGACGCCATCATCTCGGACTCCCTCAACCATGCCTCGATCATCGACGGTGTGCGGCTTTGCAGAGCAAGGCGATTCCGGTACGCCAACAACGACATGGACGATCTCGAAGCCAAGCTCGAGGAGGCAAAGGATGCCCGCTTCAAACTGATCGCGACCGACGGTGTCTTCTCGATGGATGGCATCATCGCCAACCTTCCCGCAATCTGTGATCTTGCCGAGGCGCACGGTGCCATGGTGATGGTCGATGACTCCCATGCGGTCGGGTTCATTGGCAAGCACGGAGGAGGGACACCTGACTACTGGGGTGTACAGGACCGCATCGGGATCTTCACCGGCACCTTCGGCAAGGCGCTTGGTGGGGCCTCGGGTGGGTACACATCCGGCCGAAAGGAGATCATCGCGCTGCTGCGTCAGCGCTCCCGCCCGTATCTGTTCTCGAACTCACTCGCGCCCATGATCGCTGCAACAACGATCGAAGCCATCGATCTGACCATTGAATCGGCAGACATCCGCGTCAAGCTTGCGAAGAATGCCGATCGATTCCGTTCAGGCATGGAGGACGTTGGATTCACACTGACAGGCAGGGGTCATCCGATCATCCCTGTCATGCTCGGGGACGCTGCACTAGCCACCGAGATGTCGAACCGGCTGCTCGAAGAGGGCGTGTACGTGATTGGATTCTCCTTCCCAGTGGTTCCCAAAGGTGAGGCACGGATACGCACCCAAATGTCCGCTGCCCACTCAACAGATCACATCGACAAGGCGATCGACGCCTTCACACGGGTCGGACGTGAACTCGGGGTTGTTTCGTAGTGCGTGCGCTCGTCAAGTCGAGGCCCGAGCCTGGCATTTGGATGGAGGACCTTCCGAGGCCGGAGATCGGTCCCAACGACGTGCTCATCAAGGTTGGGCGGACTTCGATATGTGGCACCGACCTACACATCGTTGAGTGGGACGAATGGGCCCGGGCAACGGTCCCGACTCCAATGGCGATAGGCCACGAATACGTCGGAACCGTTGTCGAAGTCGGATCCGAGGTTGAAGGGATCGAGATCGGACACCGCGTGTCGGGTGAGGGCCACGTCGTGTGCGGTCGGTGCCGAAACTGTCAGGCAGGACGGAGACATCTGTGTATCAACACAGTGGGTGTCGGCGTCAACCGGCCGGGGGCATTTGCGGAGTTTGTCGTCATTCCTGGAACAAACGTACAGCCAATACCTGACAGCATTTCGGACGATGTCGCAAGCATCCTCGACCCACTCGGCAATGCCG
>JAMBLH010000233.1 GCA_023336875.1 Actinomycetes bacterium | reverse complement strand
TTGGGATTGAACCGGAGAACCCCGGGGTCTTCGCTGGGGAGTGGCTCAGCGGCAACGGACCGGCAATCGCGTCGATCGACCCTGCGACTGAGGAGCCCATCGCAACCGTTCGAGCGGGCGATCTTGCGGACTACGAGGCTGCGATCACCACTGCCGAGAAAACCTTCAAGAAGTGGCGCATGCTGCCCGCGCCGGAGCGTGGCAACTATGTCCGCCTCATCGGTGACGCTCTCCGAAAGTACAAGCAGCCTCTTGGGGCGCTGATATCGATGGAGACAGGCAAGATACGCGCCGAGGGCGAAGGTGAGGTCCAGGAGATGATCGACATCGCCGACTTCGCCGTTGGCTTGTCACGGCAGCTCTACGGGCTGACAATCGCATCCGAGAGGCCGCGCCACCGAATGTACGAGCAGTGGCAGCCGCTCGGCCCGGTGGGGATCATCACTTCCTTCAACTTCCCCGCTGCTGTGTGGTCGTGGAACGCCCTGCTCGCGGCTGTGTGCGGTGACACGATGATCTGGAAGCCGTCGCACACCGCCCCTTTGACGGCTGTGGCGACCATGAAGATTGCGCAGGAGGTCATGGAGGGCTCCGGATTCGAGGGTGTGTTCAGCCTGACGGTCGGCCGCACAGACCCGGTGGGTGCGGCACTCGTTGGTGACCCGCGTGTTCCGCTGATCTCAGCGACCGGTTCGACCCGGATGGGCCGGGCCGTTGGCACCGAGGTTGCGAAGCGGCTTGGACGCTCTCTGCTCGAATTGGGTGGCAACAACGCCATCATCGTGATGGACGATGCCGATCTTGACATGGTCGTGAGAGCATCCCTTTTCGCAGCGGCCGGGACAACTGGACAGCGCTGTACATCCCTGCGCCGTCTGATCGTGCACGAAGATGTGGTGGACGATCTCTCGGATCGTCTGGTCGCTGCGTTCTCACAGATACGGTTGGGCGATCCGCTTGATGAGGACACGCTCATCGGCCCGCTTGTCGATCAGGACGCCGTGGATACTTCGAAGACGGCAATCCAGATCGCCCTCGAACAGGGCGGAGAGCTACTCGCCGGAGGAACCGAGCCAGATCGGACAGGCTTTTTCCTTGAGCCAGCGATCATCAGGATTCCTGCGGATGCGCCGATCGTCCAGACAGAGACGTTTGGGCCTGTTCTGTATCTGACAGCGGTTGACTCTCTCGATGAGGCGATTGCGGTCCAGAACGGAGTGCCACAAGGACTCAGTTCTGCCATCTTCACGGATTCTGTGCGCGGTTCTGAGCTCTTCCTCTCTGCCGAAGGTTCGGACTGCGGTATCGCGAACGTCAATATCGGAACCTCCGGCGCAGAGATCGGTGGCGCCTTCGGTGGTGAGAAGGAGACCGGTGGAGGACGCGAGTCAGGCTCTGATGCCTGGAAGGTCTACATGCGTCGCCAAACCGTCACCATCAACTGGTCAAAAGACCTCCCCCTCGCCCAGGGCATCGACTTCTCCTAGCCCCTCCGTTCCTGTGTGAGTGACCTCTGCAAGCCGGATGTCATGTACGCAAGAACGAATAACTTCACTCTTGACACCTAGTAATACATAGTGTAGGTTCGCTAGGTATGAGAGGACAGGCGCTGAAAGGGCATCTCGATTTGTTGCTGTTGGCCATCCTGGCGGATGGTGCAAGGCACGGGTACGCGATCATCGATGAACTGCGGCAACGCAGCGATGAGGCGTTCGACCTTCCTGAGGGAACGGTCTACCCGGCTCTGCATCGACTCCAGAAGGGCGGCTATCTCAGCAGCGAGTGGACAGAGGTGCAGGGAAGACGGAGACGTACCTACCGGCTGACGGAGTCGGGTCGGGGTGCGCTCGGTGAGCAGCGTCTGGCATGGAATGATTTCACTCAGGCCATGTCGATGGTATTGAAGGGGGTCCCGTGGCCCGATACGCCCTGATCGACGGATATCTCGACACCATGCGGACCAACATCCGTTGGCGACGGGACCTTGACGACCTCGTGTCTGAGATGGAGGATCATCTCTACACGACAGTCGAGTTCATGGTGTCGGCAGGAATTGAGACCGATGCTGCCCAGCGATCCACCCTTACCCGTTTCGGTGAACCAGATGTTCTCGCAGCGGTGTACGCCTCCACTGACTCAGGAGGTTTGGCAGTGCCAACCACATTCACAAAACGCGCAGGCACCTTCGCGCTCGTATCCGCAGGCTTCTGGCTCGCCGGGGCGCTCTCGCATCTGTTGATGACCCTCAATAGCGATGAGTGGCAACCGGCGTACATGGCCCTAAGCGCCTTCATTCTGGTCGGCGGTGTAATCGGTCTTCTGGCGATGATCGGTATCAACAAGCGCATGGGAGGCCTGGGGACTGTCGGCATGATCGGACTCGGAATAGCGGCGTTCGGCGTGTTCACGAGCATCGTTGCGTGGGCTGTATTTTTCTGGATGACCGTCCAGGGTGTGGGATATCTCGTGTTCGGCTACGCCGTGCTGCGTCGTGACATTGCACCCCGGACGCCGACGCTGTTGGTAGCAAGTGGCTTCATCGTCGGCCCAATCGTGTTCGTGATCGCCAACCTTCTCAAGGTCGGTTGGCGTGACTCGTACGGCGATTACCCTCTCGCATGGACGATAGGCACCGTCACGGGCATCGTGATATTGGCCGTGGGTCTTATCGGCTGGGGTACCTGGCTGAGGAGTGA
>JAMBLH010000232.1 GCA_023336875.1 Actinomycetes bacterium | reverse complement strand
CACGGGTTGGTACGGATATGAGACGAGGTCACAGGACCTCGTTGACGTGTTCTGGGCGTGGATGGCCTCGAGGCACGAATGGACAGGGGAGGGGCTGAAGACGATCGTGAGCCCGAGCATTGGAACATCGATGGGCGTGCTCATCGAGGAGTTGACCGAACAGGGAGACGCGGTGATCCTTCAGCCCCCCGTGTTCACCGACTTCAAGCCCATAGTGACATCTGCGCACCGGAAGGTTGCGAGAAACTCTCTCATCCTCGATGACGATGGCTATCGAATGGATATCGAGGGACTCGAGTCGGTCGCTTCCGACCCGTCGACGAAGATGATGATCCTATGCAACCCGCACAATCCCGTAGGCCGCGTCTGGACGCCAGAGGAGCTCTCGTCTGTCGCAGAAATCTGTGCTGAGAACGATGTGTTCGTCATCTCGGACGAGATCCATGCGGACATCACATTCGCTTCATTGCCATTCACCCCTTTCGGAAAAGTCGCCACCGGTACAGGTGTGCGATGGGCAGCAACGCACGGGCCGATAAAGACGTTTGGCCTTGCGGGGGTATGTGATTCGATCATCGTCTCGGATAGCGATGAGGTCATCGAGACATTCGGCAAGAAGAGTTCTCAACTTCACCTTTCGCGGAACAACGTGTTCGGAATTGCAGCGTTTGAGGCTGCCTACCGCTCAGGTGGATCATGGCTCGATCGCTTTCTCGATCTCTTGGAGGTCAACGTCCAGCTGCTTCGAGACGGTCTCCCCGATGGAATCGAACTGGTGGCGCCGGAGGGCACCTATCTCGCCTGGCTCGACTTCAGAGACCTCGGCATGGATGTGCCCGAGCTCGCCGAATGGCTCCCCTCCAGGGCCCATCTGGCTCTCAGCCCGGGCCATTGGTTCGGACGCGAGGGAGCCGGTTTCGCGAGGATGACCATTGCCGTCCCAAGTGCGGTGATCGCAGACGCCACCGAGAGACTCACAATCGCCTGCGGTCATTCGCGGTAGATTCCTGTACGTGGCAGAAACTCGATTTACATTCCCGACGCGGCGGACAGTGGAAGGCCTCCGTGCGGACTGGGTCGAGATCGGTGGCCTCGGCAGGCTTGCGATCGTCGGCATTGTGCTCGCGTTCGTCGTGACGCTCGTGCTCGGGTTCTCCATCACCCGATCAGCTCGTGGCCATCTACTCGATGCCCGAGCCGCGATGGTCACAGGTTTGGTTGAGGACCTTCCGCCGTTCCCATCCGATGGTGATCCCACGAGGGCTGAATATGCCGAGTTTGATGCCGCTGTACGCGTGAAGGTCCTCGGTGGGGAAACGGTGCGTGTAAAGGTGTGGAGCCCAGATGGCGTGATCGTGTACTCGGACGCGAGCGAACTCGTTGGACAGCAGTTCGAACTTCCGGACCATGCCGCCAGTGCATTTCGTGGCGGCACAGAGACACACATTTCGGACCTGTCGGATGCCGCGCACGCATTCGATCGCGGACACGGCGAACTGATCGAGTTCTACGGGCCGGTTACCGTCGAAGCTGGCGAAGTGACGGCGGTCTTCGAGGTCGAACAGGACGCAAGTGGACTCAATGATGCATTGGGACTCATCGCTCGCAACGTCTGGATATCGATAGGAATCGGACTCGTCGCGATCGGACTCGTCATGGCCGTGGGGATTGCAGCCCGCACTCGTGAGGTGAACCGGAGGCGTCGGCAGGCTGAGGAGCTGCTCGAATCATCGTTTCTGGCTCAGGAGGCTGAGCGAAGCCGTGTGGTGAGCGCTCTCCATGATGACATCGGTCAACCCATGTATCGACTCTTGTATGGAATCGAGGGCTCAAGGGCGAGGCTGGATCCGTCGAATCCGGTTGCGGTCGAACTCGACCACCTGGCAGGTGTCGTGCGTGAGATGGACGACACTCTTAGAAACGAACTTCGACTCCTCCATTTCGAACTCGCGGCAGATGCCGGCCTTGTCACGGCGCTCGAGGAACTGGCTGATCTGACTCGAATTGAATCCGACTTGGAAGTGAATCTCTCCATCGATCTCACGTACGAGCCGCCCGCCCTGTATCGCACAGAGATATATCGGGCAGCGAGAGAGGCAATCACGAATGTTCGCAAGCATGCCCATGCGAACCAGATAGAGGTTCACCTCACTGGGGACGGCGAGCGGTTGACGCTCCAGGTCACCGATGACGGTTCTGATTCGAACGATCTTGCAGATCCCGGCCTCGGGCTGAGCACCACACGTCAACGCTTCAGGGCGCTCGATGGCGATGTGACACTTGAACGCGAGGATTCGGGTGAAACGCGGTTCGTTGCCTGGCTGCCGAGAGTCAAGGAGGAGCACAAGTGAGGATATTGATAGTCGACGATCACAAGGTTGTACGAGACGGCGTCCGGTTCATGCTTTCCGATACGCCTGAGATCGAAATAGTCGGTGAAGCCGATTCCGCCGAGGCGATGTTCGACATCGTCAGTTCAGAACCTGTCGATGTCGTCCTGCTCGATATCCGCATGGAAGGCATGACAGGCCTTGACGCACTCGGACGGATGGCGTCTGAATTCCCCCAGGTCCGGGTGTTGATGCTCTCGATGCACGACCAGCCAGGATATGTACGAAGAGCCATCGAACTCGGCGCATCCGGCTATCTCCTCAAGAGCGCTGGCAGAGATGAGGTGCTCGCCGCGATTAGCTCGGTTTCCGAGGGTGGAACCTACATTCAGGCCAGCTTGATGGAGCCGTTGCTGGCAGATGCAACGGGTGTGTCGCGCCAGACCGGGCGACTGAGTCCGAGGGAGCAAGAGGTGCTCCAACTCATTGCAGATGGGTCCGAGAACAAGCAGATCGCTCGTCACTTGGGGCTGTCGGAGGCGACCGTCAAAACCTACATCCGGGGCGTCTTCGATCGACTCGATGTGTCCTCTCGGGCCGAAGCAGTCGCTGTTGGCCTGAGAATCGGCATCATCGACTAGAAGGCCCCTCCACCAAATGGTTGAGGGGCAAAATCCATATGGTTGGATGTTCAAAACGTGCGTTTCTGGGGATACTTCTTGTGTAGAAACCCACTTTGACCAAGGAGTCCGAAAATGTGGAAACGATATACCAAGATATTCATCCTCTCGGCAGCGGTACTGCTAGTGGCAGCAGCATGTGCCAAGACGCCGGCGGTCGGCAGCAGTAACAATGTCGCCGAAGAGGCTCCGACCAGCGAAACAGCAGCAGGCACAGACAACGTCGAGGCGGTTGCGCCGTCATCCGACGCCGATCGTGTCGTTGAAGTTGAGCTGTCCGAGTTCGCAATCGATGCGGCAAGCTTCGAATTCGCGGCTGGAGAGACTGTCGAGTTCGTCGTCACAAACTCTGGCGTTGTCGAGCATGAGTTCAGACTGTCCAACCAGGACCGTGTCGATGAGCACGTTGAAGGCGGCCACTCTGACCACGACGAAGGCACGATGAGTGATGACGAAATGGACGAGATGGACGACGAGGACGCCGATCACGATGACGCAGAGGCGGATCATGACGAAGCGGAGGCAGAGGATGCAGTCCTCATTCTCGCCGCAGGTGAGACAGGTACCCTCACGTTCACGTTCCCTGACAATGATCAGGACTACACGGCGGCCGTCTGCCTCATCCCCGGTCACTACGAGGCTGGCATGGCAACCGACCTCAGCTTCGGTGTCTGAAACATCAGGCGAGAATTTCACGGGCGACGCATTCTGCCCGATGAGATTCTGACGGAACCCCGACACTCTGAGCAGTTGCTCTGAGTGTCGGGGTTTTCCTACAGATCGACTATCGCGATGTCCGCAGTAGCGTACGTCACTGAAAGGTGGACATGAGCAACAAGCCCAGCACGAACAAGAAACCCAGTAAGCAGGCGGCGTCGGTCGAGTCCCCGTGGCCGCGGCGTTTGGCGTGGACCGCAGGTGTGGTCCT
>JAMBLH010000231.1 GCA_023336875.1 Actinomycetes bacterium | reverse complement strand
TCGCTGCAAAAACGATCGAGCCTGACACCCGGGTCGGGATCGTATACGGGGATGGGTCCTTTGGATTCAACGGGATGGAGTACGACACGCTCATCCGTCACGAACTCCCTGTCGTGGGCGTGGTTGGCAACGACGGGGCCTGGAACAACATCAAGGTCATCCATCGCATGATGCACCCCGAGAGTGCCTTCCTTTCAGATATCGGCTTCCGCCCATACGAGAAGATGGTCGAGGGCCTCGGTGGGTATGGCGAGCTTGTCGAAAAGCCATCCGAGATCAGGCAAGCGCTCGAGAGGGCACAGGACTCGGGTGTTCCCGCTCTTGTGAACGTCAAGATCGCAGAGCAGCTCAGGGTCTCGTCGGCATACGGCCAGTGATGCTGACGTTCGCCGCTGTCGCGCAGATCGTTGGAGACACTGACTCGATCAAGTGGACAGCGCTGATCTTCGGCCTGCTCGGCGGTCTGGCGATCTTCCTCATCGGCATGGAGATGATGACCGAGGCTCTACGGCTCATCGTTGGGGGAAAGGCGCGAGCCGTCATCGAGAAACTGACTTCGAATCGATTCATGGGTCTTTTGACGGGAGCAGGTATCACGGCGGTCGTGCAGTCCTCATCAGTCACAACTGTTCTCGTCGTCGGTTTCATCTCGGCAGGGCTCATGAGTTTCGTGGAGTCGATCCCTGTCATCCTCGGCTCGAATATTGGTACGACGATCACCGCCCAGGTCATTGCGTTCAACGTCACCACTTGGGCTCTTGCCCTCGTTGCAGGTGGGTTTCTCCTCACTCAGCTCGCGAAACGCGAAAAGAGAAGGGCACAGGGCGCTGCGATAGTCGGCCTCGGACTCGTGTTCTTCGGGATGGTCGTCATGGGCGAAGCCATGAGTCCCCTCCGGACGTACGAGCCGTTCATCAACGCAATGGAATCATTGGACAACCTGTTCCTTGCCATCCTTGTTGGTGCGATATTCACCGCGCTTGTGCAGTCCTCGTCAGCGACCACAGGAATCGTGATAGTGCTTGCATCCCAAGGCCTCATCTCGCTCGAAGCGGGAGTTGGGCTCATCATGGGAGCGAACATCGGGACTTCCGTAACCGCGCTGCTAGCGGCGATCGGTAAACCCCGCGACGCACAACGCGCCGCAGTTGCCCACCTGGTATTCAATGTCATGGGTGTCCTGATATGGCTTCCTTTCCTCGGACTGCTGGTGTCGTGGGTCGAATCGATCGGCGGAGGAACTTCGCGCGAGGTCGCGAACGCGCACACGATCTTCAACGTCGTGAACGCGCTCATCTTCCTCCCATTCGTAACTCAGTTCGCGGCTCTGATTATCCGGATAGTCCCTGACAAGCCGCAGGTGGGAGTAATCGCACCGAAGTACATCGACACTGGGCTCTTGCGCACGCCTGACATCGCGCTCGCCAAGGCGCGTATGGAGATTCTGCGAATGGCATCGCGCGTCCAGGGAATGCTCGTCGAATTCCTCCCGGCGATTCTCGATGGTGACATAGACACGATGGCCGATGTGGAGGGACGCGACGACGAGGTTGATGAGCTCCACGGCCTGGTTCTTGAGTATCTCGGTCGAATCTCGCAGGAGAAGCTGAGCGAGGACTCGAGCGCAGAACTTGTCGATCTGCTCGAAGCAACCAATGCCCTCGAAGCGATTGGTGATCTTGTGGAGACGAACCTGATCGCTCTCGGCTACGAGAAGATCGAAGCATCCGTCACGGTGAGTCGGGAGACTCGATCCCTGATCGAGCGGTATCACCAACTGGTTGTTGAGGCATTCGAAATGGCGCTCGTTGCCGTGATCCAGAAGGATCAGGGCGCAGCGAGAACGGTTACTGGTATGAAGAGGGAGATCAGGAGTCTCGAGGATGAGATCATGGCTCACCAAAACGAACGGCTTGTCGCTGATGAACCGAATCGAGTAGCAACCTACCGATTCGAATTGGATCTCGTCACGAACCTGAAGCGTGTGTACTACTTCGCCCGTCGGATCGCACGCGCAGCAGTCCCTGAACACGAGCAGGCAGGGATGTGAGCGGGGTATAAGCTCCCCCGCATGCTCGATGCAATATTCTGGGGCGTCATACAGGGCCTGACGGAGTTCCTTCCTGTCTCGTCCAGCGGCCACCTCGTGTTGATCCCTGCGCTGTTCGGTCGACCAGGCCCCGACCTCGCGACGAACGCGATGCTCCACCTGGGAACGCTCGGCGCCGTCCTTATGTACTACCGATCTGACATTGCACGTATGGCGAAGTTCGACAAACCAGCGAGAAGGCTCATCACGCTGATTCTTATCGGGACCGTTCCAGCTGTGACACTCGGTCTTCTGTTCGAGGACAAGGTGGAGGAGTTGATCTCCGAGCCCAGGAAGGTCGCATTCATGTTGATTGTCACAGGGATCATCCTGCTTGCAACGACGATGCTACGACTCGGTGACAAGCAGATAACCGATGTCCAGCCGCGCGACGCCGTGCTCATCGGTCTGGCTCAGGCGTCGGCCCTGATTCCTGGGATCTCACGGTCGGGGATGACCATCTCTGCTGGCCTGGTGCGTGGCCTTGAAAGGATTGAGGCTGCACGATTCGCTTTTCTTCTCGGCATCCCTGTCATTGCCGGTGCTGGACTGCTTCAGATGGTCGACGCTCTCCGTCTCGGAGAGCCGATACCGGCAACGGTGTGGGTGGGCGTGGTTGTTGCAGGGTTGACGGGCTACGCCGCAATCGCGATCCTTTTAAGGCTGCTGACCCGTGTAGGGCTTGCGCCGTTCGGGGTGTACTGCGTGGCATTCGGTGCAATCGCCATGTACGTTCTCTGAGTCACGGTTGGATCAGGACGACAAGCTCCCCGTTCGCTGCAGCGAGCGCGACTGCGTTGGCCGCAGCGTCCGCGACAGCAACCAGGCCTTCTGAGGTGAATCCGAGGGAATCCTCTGTGGCTGGTTGGATGATCACTCCAGGAACGTCTGTGCCGTCGGAGAAGACGAGATTGACGGACGTGCCGGGCGCTGCGCCCATCGGGAGCGGTACAGGGACCGCCCAGCTGTTCAGTGGAATCGATGATGACGCTGAAATCAATGAGGTTACGAGCGGATCTCCCTCGATGATGGCGACGCCAGCAGTTGCATTCTCGAGCGAAGGCAGCAGAAGCGACCCGACCGGCACCTGGCGCCATGCAACGTCGTCGAGTGTGATGGTCTGTCCCCGCTCGAGATCCGTCGCGGCAAATGGGAAGGGTTCCGTCGCCCGTTCGGAGAGGTCCCACGTCAGGGCCGCGACAATCAATGCTGCCGCCGCGAACCATCTGAGATACGGAGGTCGACCAAGCCAGAGCACTCATCCACCGTATCTGGTTAACGCCGTCGAATGAACCCCCCTGTGAGATGCCAACCCAGGATCGTGAGAGCTCCGATCACTGCTGGTCGCCCGACTCCTACAATTGTGAGATGTCGCCGCTTGTCTCTGGCTCATTCGCCCTGGTCGCCTCGTATCTCATCGGGAGCTTCAGTTTCGCAATCCTGATAGCTGCCTCGAGAGGCGTCGATATCCGAAAAGAGGGATCTGGCAATCCGGGTGCGTCGAATGTGCTGCGAGTGCTCGGAAAGCGCACCGCGATTCTCGTCCTCGTGGGGGACGGACTCAAAGGCGCCGCTGCTGCTTGGATGGGTTCGGCAATCGTCGGCCCCGAGTTCGGATACGTGACTCTGTTCGCCGCGGTCGTTGGTCACACATTTCCTCTGTGGCATGGTTTCAAGGGTGGCAAGAGTGTTGCCAC
>JAMBLH010000230.1 GCA_023336875.1 Actinomycetes bacterium | reverse complement strand
TCCCAGACACCCTGCCCGCCGGAGTAGACGTACAGTGAGCCATCTTCTCCGGGCACAGCTACCGTTGACTCCGGTTCGAGGAACGCATGTTCAACACGCTGGGTCTCAAAGACGTTGTTGGCGACATGCGCTGATTCGGCAAGTGCCGCGTCGACATCGCCACGGGCGTAGGTCGATGTCGAGAGGACATTGCCGTCGAGACCCCAGACCGCATCCTCATCGGAGGAGAGGGCTGAATCCGCATCAACAAACGGCGTCAGAACGTTGTATGTGACATCCACAAGTTCGATGGCCGCCCTTGCGCTGAGCACATCGTCGGCAACGACGACTGCGAGTACGTCGCCGCGGTAGGAGGTCCTGCCTCCCTCGGGGATCATCACAGGCCAATCCTTGTGGATAATGCCCACGCGGAGATCGCCTGGGATATCGGCGGCGGTGTAGACCGCAACCACGCCATCGGCAGCCTCGGCCGCTGATGTATCGATGCTGATGACGTCGGCACGTGCATGATCGGCGAGCTTTAGCGCGGCATGCAACATGCCTTCGATCATGATGTCGTCGACGAACCCGCGATCGCCGAGGGAGAGCTCTTTCGCCTCGTACTTGATCCCGTCGCCACCGATCTTGCCTGACCTCGCCCTCACCGGGATCGGCTCACCGGATGCCAGAAGTTCGACGGCCTCAACGATCTTCGTGTAGCCGGTGCATCTACAAAGGTGCGCGCCAAGCCGGCCGTTGATAGTCGTCCTATCGAGGTCCGTACCTTTCTGGTCGATCAGAGCCTTTGCACGAACGATGATTCCTGGGGTGCAGAAGCCGCATTGCAGAGCTCCCTTGGCAGCGAACGCATCGGAGTACCGGGCGCGTTCGGTGGCGTCGAAGCCTTCGAGTGTGGTGATCGCTTTGCCTTCTGCTTTCTCGAGAGAGACAACACAACTCGCCATTGCCTTTCCGTCCACGAGCACTGTGCAGGCGCCGCACTGTCCAGTGGGAGAGCAACCATCCTTTGCGCTCGTTACTCCGAGCCCGTTTCGCAGTGCCGAGAGCAGGTGAGGGTATTCGTCTCCGACTTCCACGGTTTCGCCGTTGAGTGTGAAAGTCGTCGTCATCGCTTATGTTCCCTTGGCTGGCTGATGAGACCGAAGTGCTGAGATTGGTGATATCGGTCAAAATCGAAGAGCGTGTTCTTGTAGAAGTCGCAGTAGTCGAGATCGAGTGTGGCGATCGCGATCTCGTCCCCCGTTGTGATGCACTGCGCCTTGATCTGGCCCGACGGGGCGATGATCACGGACTGAGCGAGTGAGTCGACCCCCTCTTCGATGCCGCCCTTTGCAACGCCAACGACGTAGGTGCCGTTCTGATAGGCACCCGACTGCATCACGAGGTGATTGTGGAAACCCGCAAGAGCGTTCTGCTGCGGATCGGGGCTGTAGTGAAGGGGGGTGTTATAGCCGATGAGGATGAGCTCAACACCCTGAAGCCCCATGACCCGATAGGTTTCGGACCATCTGCGGTCGTTGCAGATCGCCATGCCGATGACCCCACCAAACGCGTTCCACACTTCAAAGCCGCTTGGCCCCGGCTCGAAGTAGTAACGCTCCAGATGCTGGAAGGGCCTGTCCGGTTCGTCGTGTTCGTGGCCGGGGACGTGCACCTTGCGGTACTTGCCAACGACAGATCCGTCGCGCTCGACGAGGATCTGGGTGTTGTAATGGTGCTTGATCCCATCACCGTCGACGAAGATCTCTGCGTAGCCAAGGCTGAATCCGACACCGAGTTCAGCTGCCCGGTCGAAGAGCAACTTGGTTTCGGGGCCAGGCATCTCGGATTCGAACCATCTGTCGATCTCGACATTGTCCGTGAGGAACCAGCGGGGGAAGAACGTGGTGAGGGTCAATTCTGGAAAGACGACAAGGTCACAACCGCGTTGTGCACCAGTCTCGAGCAGTGAGAGAAGCCGATCCACAACCTCGGTACGGCTTTCTCCACGGGATATGGGACCCATCTGAGCGGCACCAACAGTGATATCTCGTGCCACTTTCCTTCTCCTCGTCAGGTCGTCATTCCGTGCATCCGATTGTCGTCCTCCTCTTGACATTTTGTCAAATTGGGGGAAGAAGTTCACAGTGAAGAGGAGTTCACAGTCGACAGTTGGAAGAGAGTTCACAGTCAACAGTTCACAGTCGACAGTCGGAGAACAGTTCACAGTCGGAGGAGCTAGGAGTTGCCGGTTTCGATCCGTTGCGTGAGTGTTGTCAACATTCGTCGAATATCTTCAACTTGAGACAACAAGTCAGCGAGTTCGTGTTCTGGACCCATTGGGATTCGGCGGGCGAGTTCTAGCTGCGTTCCGAGCTCGCAGCCAGATGCGTATGCGATTCGGAGGTACCTCGCGAACTCCTTGCTCGTGCCGCGGCCAGAGCCTTCTGAGATGTTGCTGGGAATTGAGACTGCTGATCGCCGGATCTGATCAGTTAATCCAAACAGTTCGCTGCGCGGGAATGACATCGTGACGGTGTAACAGTCCTTTGCCAGCGCCATCGAGGACTGCCACACCGTGAGCTTGCGGTAATCCTGCATCTATAGAGACTTGTATCAGTCCGTACCTTGCATTGGAAGGGGTCCGATCGTCTGAAACTGTGAACTGTGAACTCTCTTCCAACCGTGAGCTTTCTTCCAACTGTCAACTGATCACTGTGAACCGCCAACTGCTTGAATACTCTGATGGACCTCACATCATTCATTCGCCAACTTCCGAAGGCCGAGCTCCATGTTCATATCGAAGGGACACTTGAGCCTGAGATGATGTTCGAACTCGCGCTGCGCAACGACATCGATCTTCCGTTCGATTCGGTCGACGAGATCAGGCGTGCCTACGACTTCACCAATCTGCAGTCGTTTCTCGACATCTACTACCAGGGCGCAGCAGTCCTCGTGACCGAACAGGACTTCTATGACCTGATGCTTGCGTATCTGGAGCGGGCTCACGCTGACGGTGTCGTGCGGGCCGAGATCTTCTTCGATCCGCAGACGCACACTGCGCGAGGCATCGACTTCTCCGTATTCATGGACGGGTTTTCAAGGGCTATTGATGATGCCGCTGCCCGGTGGGGGATATCGGCTGGGTTGATCATGTGTTTCCTCCGCCACCTCCCACCAGAGGATGCAGTAGCAACCTGGTATCAAGCGGAACCGTTCATTGACCAGCTACTCGGCGTCGGGCTTGATTCGTCTGAGGTGGGAAATCCACCTGAGTGGTTTGCCGAGGCGTTTCGACTTGCTCGAGAGGCCGGCCTCCACGCAGTGGCGCACGCCGCAGAAGAAGGGCCCCCTGTCTACATCACAAATGCAGTCGACGCCCTGAAAGCAGAACGCATAGATCACGGCGTTAGATCCGAAGGAGATGCCGGGGTGATCGCCATGCTCGTCCGAACGCAGATTCCTCTGACCATGTGTCCGCTGTCGAACGTGAAACTCAGAGTGTTTGACGAAATTGGCGATCACAATCTCAAGCAACTCCTTGATCTCGGAGTCATGGTGACGATCAATTCGGACGATCCCGCCTACTTCGGTGGATATGTCGTCGCCAATTATCTTGCGGCCGCGGAAGGGCTGGATCTGTCGAGGGAGGACCTCATCCATCTCGCCCGCAACTCAATCGAAGCGGCGTTCATGTCCGACGCAAACAAGGCAGTGCTTTTTGACGAGTTGGACGCGGTGGCTGCTGAGTGAGGCCTACTCGCGCTCGAACACGGTTCCGAGCGCGGCAGGCGCCTCACTTCCGAGTATGTTCCTGAGCTTCGGATATCGCGTGCCGAGTCGCTTGAACCACGCCGAATGGACAACGACCAAGGCGAGGATCATCAGGGGGAATGGTGCTACCGGGAGGATCTGGGATACCCCGGGGAAGACGTCCTGGAGCTGGAATGCAAGTACTTGGAGAGCTCCGAAAAGATAGGCGCCCAAGGCAACCCGCAACGGATGCCAACCCCCGAATATCACGAGGGCGAGAGCGATCCATCCGAGGTTGAGCGTCAACGTCTCTCTCCAGCCCAGCTTCACGTCGAGCGAATACGAAGCTCCGGCGATCCCGACCATTGCACCCCCAAGAACCGTGTACCAGAAGCGCAATTTGTTGACATTGATTCCCCGGGCGAAGGCGGCTTCAGGCCGCTCGCCGATTCCTTGGATGATCAGGCCCGGCCTCGTGTGGTAGAAGAACCACCAGGTCGCACCGATGGCGACGAAGCTTGCGTACACAACGAGGTTGTGGTCGAACAAGACCTTGCCGACAAACGGGATATCGGACAGGAATGGGATGGGCAGCGCTGGCACCCTTGGGCCGCGTTCGCCCACGAACGAATCGCCGAGAAACGACGCGAGGTCGACTGCCAGAAGAGTCAGGACGAACCCAACGGCGATCTGGTTCAGTTTCAGGCTGATACTCGAATAGGCGATGATCGCTGCAATTGCGGCACCCACAAGCGCAGCCGCCGCGAATCCGACGAGAGCGTGGCCAACCCAGAACGCTATGACGAACGCAGTCATGGCGGACAGCCGCAGGCTTCCCTCGAGAGAGAGGTTGATGATCCCGGACTTCTCGGTGATGGTTTCGCCGAGAGCAGCGATGATCAGAGGTGCAGCAGCGGCAACGATCGAGTTGAGTGTGGCTTCCATTGCTACGGCTCCTCTTGAGGAGTAAGGGAGCTGTTGGGATGCTTTGCTGCCCACCCACCAGCGAAGAGAACGAAGAGGACGATGATTCCCTGAAGGACGCCTCCGAATGCCGAATCGAGGCCGAGCCGTAGATCAATCTGGGTGCTTCCAACGGAAATCGCAACGAAGAACAGGGCGATGGGTGCAATGGCTACTGCGCTGAAGCCAGCGAGGAGAACAACAAGTATCGCAAGGAATCCATAGCCACCCGAGACGGCCGGGACGAGCTTGTGATGGAACGCCGTCACCTGAACGGTTCCCGCGATGCCTGCGAGTCCGCCGCCGATTGCGAATGCTCCAAGAATGTATCGGTCGGTCGGAATGCCCATGAGGTAGGAGCTGTAGGCGTTGTTGCCAACCGCTTTCAGCCTGAGGCCGAACAAGGTTCCCTTCAACAGCAACCACACCAGAACGACACTCGTGATACCGAGGAGAACGGGAATGACAGGCCACTCAACGCCGAGTGCGTCGATCGTGGGCATCCATGCCTCCTCAGGGAAGATGTCGGTGCCGCTCGTCGAGGCGACACCGGTGCGACTCCAGGGTCCAATCACCAGATACGTGGCGAGGCCTGCAGCAACGAAATCGAGCCCAAGACCGCCGAAGATCTCATGGACATGCCCACGAGTCTTGAGGACTCCCACGAGCAACGCCCAGACCACTCCTCCCACCACTCCTGCCACGATGGTGAGCGGAATGACCACCCAACCAGGTCCCTCGATCGTCCTCGCCACCCATGTGGCAGCGATCGCGCCCATGATGATCTGACCTTCGACGCCAATGTTCCACAGCCCTGCAGCGAAGGTCACGACGAGACCTGCTGCGGCGAGTACCAGCGGTGACCACGCCAGCAACGTGATCGAGATCTTCGATGCGGAACCAAGCGAGCCTTCCACCAGCAACCCCAGCGTTTCGAAGGGTGGAGCACCAACCGCCAGCAGAAGCAGGATTCCAACGCCGAGGGCTGCGATGAATGCGACCACGGTCGCCATTGCAGTTCGAGAGAGGTTCATACTCGCTGCTTCCCCCCAATCAAGTACCCGAGCTCTTCGCCATCGATGTCCGATGCATTCCTGACCGCGAACACTTCCCCTCCGAAGAAGACGACGATTCGGTCGCTGTATCTCAGCAGTTCGTCGAGGTCGGCGGATGCGAAGACGATCGAAGTGCCTTCGAGTCGCCGATCAAGCAGCCTTGTCCATACGTAAGCAGCAGACTCAACGTCGAGGCCTCGCGTGGGATGCTCGAGCAGGAGGAGTTTCACTGCGTCGGGAATCATGGCGAGGAGCAGGCGCTGTTGGTTGCCTCCGGACAACCCTTCGGCGTGGGAGCCCGGATCGCCCTTTATGGAGTAGTCGCCGATCTCGCTCTCTGCCTCCTTTTCCGCTGCCTTCCAGTCGATGAAAAAGCTCTTGTCCTCGGATGTGAGGACGAAGTGCTCTGTGATCGAGATGCCGTGGACGAGTCCTTCTTCGAGACGGCCTGCGGGCAGGTAGTGGACCCCCGCTGCGAGGTGATCTCGATATGAGGCCTTCGACATGTCCTTGCCATCAATCGATAGAACTCCCGCCTTGGGTTCGAGAAGCCCGGAACATGCCCTGAGCAGTGCTCTCTGCCCGCTGCCCTCGAGTCCAGCGAGGCCAATCACCTCTCCCGCGGCCACATCCATATTCAGATCTTTGATGTGTGTCGTCCCTTCAGTAAGGACTGTGCCGCTGAGTCGAAGGAGTGCGTCGCCGAGAGGGACTGCATCATGGCCCTGCTCAACGAATACTTTCCCGAACATCTTCTCGACGAGTGTCTCTGGGGGTACCGGCATCTCTGCCTCGAATACGACTCTCCCCTGGCGGATGATGGTCACTGAATCGCAGAGATCCTCCACCTCCTCGAGCTTGTGAGAGACAAAGAGCACGATCAAACCGTTCTCGGCGAGTTTCCTCAACGTGGCGAACAACTGCAGCCGTTGTGTGGCTGATATTCCCGTTGTCGGCTCGTCAAAGATCAGAACCTTCGCTCCGAGCCACATCAGTCGCGTTATGGCGAGTTGTTGGCGTTCGCCGATGGTGAGACTTCCGGCGAGCCTTGATGGATCGAATTCGAAACCGAGGCCGGAACTCACCCTGTTGAGTTCTTCGAGGATCTCGCTGCGATCAAGAGGAATGGGCCCAGGGCTACCGAGCGCGAAATTGTCAAGAACTGTGAGCGGCAGAAAGACCAGTGGATCCTGGTGCAGCATGCCGATTCCAGCATCGATAGCGTCGGCGGGCGATCCGAGTTCGAGGACCTCTCCGTTCAGGATTACTGCCCCGGAATCGGCACCGTAGAAACCGGAGAGGATCTTCATCAACGTGGACTTTCCCGCCCCATTCTCTCCAAGGATTCCGTGGAGGGACCCCTCCTGCACAGTGAAGGAGATGCCATCGTTCGCCCGAACCGGACCGAAGTGCTTGTAGATGTCTCGGATCTCGAGCGCCATGGATGCACGCTACCCCGCGACGCGTTGCTGCGCGTCCCGAGGGTTGGACGACAGAGTGGGAGACCACAAGGCCTCCCACTCTGTCGTCGTTCGATTCGGATTTCAGGAGGAGCTAGCGCCCTCCATGCCTTCAAGGAGTTGCTTCATGTACCAGAGCTGGAGGTCGGTCCCTGCCTCACCGTCTCCGAGGAACGGTGATCCGTCCTGGTAGTTGAGCGGTCCGGTGAAGAGGTTGATGGAACCGTCTGCAAGGCCGCTGACGAACTCATCAAGCGCCGCGGAAGCGTCGTCAGCAAGCGCATCCCCCGTGATCCAGCCGATCATTGACGAGTCGATGTCGTTGATGTCGCTCCAGTCGGGGCCGATCCACTGGAAGTCAGCTGATACCGATCCGGCGATCGCGGATGTGACAACGTCCAGATAGCTCGGTCCCCAGTTGAAGTAAGGAACACCAAGACATGAATCCGGTGCCTCGGAACAAGCGCCCGCAAAGTCGTAGGGAATCGCCCACACACTCTCGCCAGCATCTGCCCGCTGGCCTGCCACGATGAGAGCCTCGGTCGTGTCGATACCTGACACGACAACATCAGCACCGCCATCGAAGAACGCGTTCGTAACTTCTGTGGGGTCAAGTGTGACTCCAGGAATGTTGAACCAGAACCCGATCCAGTTGACCTCGAAGCTGAGCTCTGCTGGGTCGTTTCCAGCATCTGCCCAGCACTTCTGAGCCCCGAGATACACCGAGCTTGCAAGCCGGCGTGTCTCATCATTGATCAGAGGACCGAGGTAGGAGATCTTGCCTGTTTCAGATGTCAGCGCCGCCGCGCAGCCCGCGATCTCTTTGCCGAAGTACATCCTCCCCATGATGTTGCCAAGGTTCGATAGGTCTGCCCTGTAGGCCTCTCCTTCGGACCAGGCGCTGTCACCGGAGGACCAGATCATCGGAACGTCCGGGTGGGCAGCTGCTGCTGCCTCAATGCCGTCTCTCATGTCGTCTGATGTCGCGAAGATCATCTGGGCGCCCTGCTCGATCATGTCGTCGACGACCTGCTCGACCGAAGTCTCTGGCCTGTCGGCCGAGTTGACCGTGTCGAGGGAGATCATCGTCGCGCCAGGGATATTCGCTTCAACGTACTTTCCAGCCTCGAAATGTGCCTGGGACCAGCCTCTGTCGTTCTCAGGGCCGACGAGGATCATGCCAAACGTGAAGTCGACCTCCTGCGCTGGTGAAGTGGTGACCGCTGCCTCGCCATCGCCAGCGGTGGTGGTTGTAGTCGTGTCATCGCTCGAACTTGAACACGCTGCAGCAACAATTGCCAGCACCGCGATAAGTACGAGCAAACGGATGGAACGTCTGCCTCTTGTCATCTGTATCTCCTCTGTCCGTTGCCTGATTCACCGGAACGGATCGCATTCAGCGCGCTCGGTGACACTCAGCCGGTGCCCACCAGCCTAGATGTTCCCGGGTATCCATACCAGACGGTGATGGTTCGTGGGGGTGGGTCGACTCGACTTGCGGGGTATCGGGCTCTATTCGTATCGACCGAATCCGCCTTCGTCGGACGAGCACGCTACCGTGATGATTGCACCCACATGAGGTGCCATCAGATTGAGGAGATAGAGAAAATGACGTTTAAGAAATTCAGGCTCTTCGCGATGTTGCTTGTTGCCTTTGCATTGGTGGCAGCAGCGTGCGGGGGAGACGATTCCAGTACAGAGACAACGGTCGCGAGCGGTGGCTCAGATACGACAGTTGTCGCGCCGCCCGCTGGCGAACCGCTAAAGGTTGCCTTCGTTCACGTTGGTCCCGTCGCAGACAAGGGTTGGTCGTGGGCACATGATCAGGGCGCTCAGTTCATCAAGGGCTCGCTCGGCGATGCCGTCGAAATCACAACGCTCGAGAACATCGCCGAAGGATCCGATGCCCAGCGCATCTTCGAGGACCTTGCTGCCAAGGGCAACACGCTGATATTCGGCACGTCGTTTGGCTACATGGATCCGATGTTGGCCGCAGCAGAGAACTACCCCGACACGGTGTTCATGCACGCAACCGGATACAAGACGTCCGACAACATGGGCAACTACTTCGGTGCAGCAGAGGAAGCTCGCTACCTGAGTGGCATGGCCGCCGGAGCTGCAACAGAAACGAACCTGATCGGCTACGTAGCCGCGTTCCCGATCGCCGAGGTTCTCCGAGGCATAAACGCGTTCACGCTGGGTGCTCAAGAGGTCAATCCTGACGTAGAGGTTCAGGTTGTGTGGACCTCAACATGGTTCGATCCGCCCATTGAGGGCACTGCTGCACAGTCATTGCTCGATGCGGGCGCTGATGTGATTGCAATGCACCAGGATTCCGCGGCTCCCGGCCAGGCCGCAGAGACAGAAGGCGCTGGCTGGGTCGGCTACAACACGGACATGACGGAGTTCGCTCCGACCGCGTGGCTGACCGCTGCGATTTGGGACTGGGGTCCCTTCTACCTAGAGACCGCGAATCAGGTGATCGACGGAACGTGGAAGTCTGAGGCTGTCTACGGGACCATGGCAGACGGAATGGTTGCGCTTGCACCGTTCGGTGAGTCCGTGGACCAGGCCACCCAGGATGTCATCCTCGAGCGCGAGGCCGAGATCAAGGATGGATCGTTCTCCGTCTTCCCGGACCCGATCGTCAACCAGGACGGCGAGAGTCAGCCACTTGGCGACATCCAAATCATGGATTACTTTGTTGAAGGTGTGATTGGAAGTGCTACCGGCTGACGATTCCACTTGACGCAGTGATGGTGTGCCCCGCATCTGCGGGGCACACCGAGGCACCGAATGAACGGGAGAGCGATGAAACCGATGGTTGAGGTCTTGGACGAGTGACTTCAGACGCCGCGACCCCTCTTGCAGCCGAACTGATCGGTATCGATAAGGAGTTCTACGGTGTCAAGGCGAACGACAATGTCAACTTCTTGCTGGAGCGAGGTCAGGTCCACGCTCTCCTGGGCGAGAATGGCGCAGGGAAGTCGACACTTTGCTCGATTCTTGCTGGCCTGTATCGACCTGACTCGGGCGAGATGCACATCTCGGGCGCGCCTGTCTTGTTCAAGAGCCCAAAGGACGCGCTCGCTGCTGGCGTCGGGATGGTGTACCAACACTTCAGACTCGTGGCCAATCTCACGGTAGCGGAGAACCTCGCCTTGGGGCACCCAGGTCTCGATGTTCGACTCAACCAGAAGGAGCTCCAGCAGGCCGCTACCGAACTGGGTCAGAGATACGGGCTTCCAGTCGATGCTTCTGCCCGCATCTGGCAGCTGTCAGTCGGAGAGCAGCAACGTGTCGAGATTCTCAAGCTGCTGTATCGAGACGCACAGATATTGATCCTGGACGAACCGACGGCGGTTCTCACGCCCCAGGAGAGCAAGGTGCTGTTCAAGACGATGCGACAGTTGGCCGAAGAGGGCCGGTCCATCATCTTCGTGTCCCACAAGCTTGACGAGGTAAAACAGATCTCCGACCAGGTGACCGTACTTCGTGACGGGAAGACCGTTGGGGGTGTCGCCACCGCAGACGCCGAGCCGAAGGACCTTGCTCGCATGATGGTCGGTAGGGACCTCGAGCTTCCCACGCGGAAACCCTCGGAGGATATTGGCTCTGTCATGCTGGGGGTCTCAGACATTCACGTGCAGAGCGACCGAGGTCTTGAAGCTGTTCGTGGGATGACACTCGATGTCCATGAGGGTGAGGTTGTTGGGATCGCAGGCGTGTCGGGGAATGGACAGCGCGAACTCGCCCAGGGACTCGTCGGGCTCAGGCCTCTGACTTCTGGAAGCGTGGAACTCGACGGTGTTGACATCACACACATGTCGGTTCTCAGTCGTATTCGAGCAGGGTGCGGGTATGTCCCACAGAGTCGGTTGGGAATGGGTCTTGCGCCCGGTCTCACCACCGAGGAGAATCTGGCGCTCAAAGCCTTTCGTCGTCCCCCCTACTCAAAGAGTCGACGGCTCGTTGCCTCCGCGTTTCGCGACAACGGCGAGAGGGAGATCAAGGAATACGATATCCGAGGCGTGCGACCAGGCCTTCCGATTCGCCTTCTCTCAGGGGGAAACCTCCAGAAGGCGCTTGTCGGACGAGAAGTTGAGATGAGCCCAAAGGTGATGATTCTTCGTTCACCGACAAGGGGCCTCGACGTCGGCGCCACCGAAGCTGTCAGGAACCAGATCCTTGAACAACGCGAAAAGGGCGTTGCGGTGCTGCTGATCTCGGAGGACCTCGACGAGTTGATGGCGCTTTCAGACAGACTTCTTGTCATCTACGAAGGTGAGGTCGTTGGCGAAATGCCGACGGAGGACGCAACAGCCGAGCGACTCGGCTTGTTGATGGCTGGCCAGCGCGAGGGTGCGAGCTGATGGCTGCACGCCGATTCATCGTCGAGCCCCGTGGGCTCGTGTCGTGGAAAGTGCGGCTGCTGGTGCCTGTACTTTCAGTGATCGCTGCACTGGTTGTTGGTGCGATTTTCCTCGCCCTCACAGGTGAGAATCCTTTCGATGTCTACGGCCAAATGGTCGACTCTGCATTCGGATCGTCCAGGGCTCTCAGCGAAACGCTCATCACCGCCACTCCGCTGATTCTCACAGGTGTTGCTGCGGCAATCGCATTCAAGATGCTCGTGTGGAACATCGGTGGCGAGGGACAGTTCATCATGGGAGCGATCTTTGCGTCCGGATTCGCAATCTGGCTTGGTGATGGTGCACCGGCGTACATCGCTCTCCCTGTCGTCATCGTCGCTGGGGGACTCGGGGGTGCGTTCTGGGCTTCCATCGCGGCCATTCCGCGGGTCTATCTGGGTACGAACGAGATCATCACCACGCTCATGTTGAACTTCATTGCCCTCAGCTTCATGAACTTCCTGATATTCGGGAGCTCATCTCCATGGCGGGACCCCGCTGTAAGCACGTTCCCCCAGGGCCGTCCGATTCCTGAGTCTGCCCGACTACCGGAGATCTTCAACAGACTCGACGGTGGCCTTTTCATCGCTATTGCCCTCGCCGTCGGGGCGTGGTACCTGATAGGTAAGACAACGTGGGGATTCGAGGTTCGGATCGTCGGTGACTCGGCCGACACGGCACGTTACGCGGGTATTGGTGTGGCGCGAAAGATATTGGGCATCTTCCTTCTCTCAGGCGCCTATGCAGGGTTCGCGGGTGGGCTCTTCGTTTCAGGTCCTGTCGGTGCCCTCGATCCTCGGTCTCTCGACCTCGGATTGGGCTTCACGGGAATCATCGTTGCCGCGCTCGCAGGTCTCCACATCCTGGCGGTCATACCCGTTGCGATTCTCATGGCAGCTCTCGTCAACTCCGGCCCCGCGCTTCAGTCCATTGGCGTTCCTACTGCCACAGTGACGATGCTCCAAGGAGCGATCCTCATCTTCGTTGTCGCGGGCGAGTTCTTCATCAGGAACCGTGTCCGGAGGCTTGAGCCTGAGCCCACACCTGAACCTGTGGAGGTGGAGGCCACATGAATGACTCACTTCTGATGCTCACTGTGGTCGCCGCGATCGGTCTCGGGACCCCGCTCATCTTCGCCACAATCGGAGAGATCATCACTGAACGGTCAGGAATCTTGAACCTCGGCGTGCAGGGGATGATGCTCATGGGAGCGGTGGCCGGCTTCTGGGCAACATTCACAACCGGCAGCCTCCTCCTTGGCGTGCTGGCCGCGGTGGTCGCTGGCGCAGCTCTCTCGTCCATCCACGCGTTCACATCGATCACCCTGCGTGCCAATCAGATCGTCTCAGGATTGGCTCTGGCAATCTTCGGAGCAGGGCTCGCCAGCTTCCTCGGCAAGATTGGCAACGATCCACTCGTTGGAAACCCGTCGCGCGAAGTATTCGAACCCCTTTTCACTGGTTGGCTCGTCGATCTGCCGCTCGTGGGGCCCCTGCTATTTGGCCACGACCTCCTTGTGTATGTTTCGTGGCTTGTTGCCGGGATCGCGAGCTATTACCTGTTCCACACCCGCATGGGTCTTTCGCTTAGGGCTGTGGGGGAGGATCCGGCCAGTGCCGAGGCTGCGGGTGTCAACGTGTCCAAAGTCCGCTACGTACATGTGTTGACTGGTGGAGCGTTGGCTGGTCTCGGCGGCGCCTACTTCTCCCTCGCGCTCGTACCGACCTGGCAGGACGATCCCATCGGCGCGGCGGGATGGATAGCCATCGCCCTGGTCATTCTCTCGAGCTGGCGGCCATGGCGCGCGGTCTTCGCTGCCTATCTGTTCGGCGCAGCCTCTCGAGTCCAGTTCACCCTGCAGACACTTGGTGAACCATGGAGCGACATCCCATCGACGCTCCTCTCGATGCTGCCGTTCGTCCTCGCCATCATTGCGATGATCGTGCTCACGAGCGGAAAGAGGGCTCGGTATCTCGGCGCCCCAGCAGCTTTGGCGATTCCGTACTTCCGTGAGGAGCGATAGCAGCGTCGCTCGTGCCTTCTGATCGGTAGGGCACTAGACCCAAGCCGCTCCCTGCCCCCGTGCGGCTGAGAGCGGACGAGAGTCCTCAAGGAACGTTGCGACGATCCGTTCGAGCTTGTCTGTTTCGATGAGGAATGCGTCATGGCCGTTGGGGCTGTCGAGCACCGCAAACTCTGCGTTTGGCATCGAAGCCGCCATCGTGCGCGTCTCGGATACCGGGTAGAGGACGTCTGTGCTCGTGCCAACCACGAGTGCCCTGTGCTTGATACGGTTGAGAATGGCCTCTCGCGGTCCTCGGCCGCGCCCAAGATCGTGGGAATCCATTGCGCCAAGGAGCGTCAGGTAGGTGTTCGCATCGAAACGCTCCACGAGCTTCTCTCCCTGATAGCGGAGATAGGTTTGCGCGGTGAAGACACCGTTATCTGATTCTCTTCCGAAGCGGGATTGGAAGCTCATCGGGCTGCGGTAGGAGCACATGGCAATTATGCGCGCCGTTGCCAGCCCCTCTGATGGGGTCGAGGCGTTGAGGATGGAGCTGCGCTGCGCCTCTGAGATCCCGATGGCCCACGCGGATTGCGAAGATCCAACCCCTATGGGGATGATAGTTCCCACGAACGATGGGTACAGCACGGCCCATTCGAGCACCTGCATGCCGCCCATCGATCCGCCGATGACCAGATCGAGATGAGCGATCCCGAGTTGGTCCAGCGCAGCCTTCTGAAGATGCACCATGTCACGTATGGTGATCTCGGGGAAGTCGGATGGTTCGGATAGCGAGGTTGGGCCCGTCGTCCCGTAGCAGCTCCCAAGGACGTTCATCGAGACGATGAAGGAATCCGATGGGTCAAAGAGGCGATCCTTGCCGAACAGGCCTCCCCACCACTCGTCTGCATCTGCACTACCCGTTAGGGCGTGGCAGATGAGGGTTGCTTCTCGCTGGAACCTCCCCCATGTGCGGACCTCAACCGTGACGTCGTG
>JAMBLH010000229.1 GCA_023336875.1 Actinomycetes bacterium | reverse complement strand
GGGATCGATCGCGAAGGGAAATGGTTTCTTGCGGACCCGAATTTCAAGCCGTTCAGGGCCGAAGGTCGTCAGGTCGAAATGACGGTACCAAATGGCTTGCTTCGCGTCGCGGACCATGAGGTCGGTTTCGACATCGTGTTTCCCGTACTCCACGGCCCGCATGGTGAGGACGGAACCGTACAGGGCCTGCTCGAGACCTGTGGCGTAGCGTACGTTGGGTGCGGTGTGCTCGGCAGCGCTCTGGCAATGGACAAGGATCTCGCCAAGCGAGTCGTGCAGGCGTCCGGTGTCGCCACCACACCTTGGATCCGGCTGCATCCTGGCCGTTGGAAATCAGATCAGAAAGCCGTGATCGAGCAGGTCGCGACCTCTCTTCACTATCCGGTGTTCGTCAAGCCATCCGCTCAGGGATCCTCCGTTGGCATTACGCGTGCGGCGACTGGCCAGGCCCTCAAGGATGCGATCGACAATGCATTCCGATATGACACGAAGGTGATCATTGAAAGAGCAGTCAGCGGTCGGGAAATAGAAGTGGCCGTGCTCGATGGTCCCCTTGCTTCTGACCCTGGCGAGGTCATTGTCGAGGCCGAGTTCTACACGTACGACGCCAAGTACGCCGATGGCGCTTCACGATTCGAAGCCCCAGCGAATCTGTCCCGAGCTGCTGCGTCGGAAGTCCGTGGCCTCGCCGAGCGCGTGTTCGTCGAGTTGGGACTGTCCGGTCTTGCACGGGTCGACTTCTTCTACGACAACACGAACGGATCGTTTCTATTCAATGAGGTGAACACGATGCCAGGATTCACATCGATCTCCGGATTTCCAAAGATGTGGATCGCCTCGGGCATGACGTATTCCGAACTGTGCTCAGCCCTTGTCGAGGCCGCAATGGTCCGTCGCGACGAGAGGTGGCGGCTGTCGATTAGGTAGGCGCGTAGCCGCGCACGCGAACTCGCTCAGCGAATCGCTCAGATCCGGATGACAGGGCAGGTGAGGGTTCTGACGATCCCTGTGACCGGCTGGATCTGTGTCACCACGAGATGGCCGAGTGCGTCGACATCGGCAGCTTCGGCAGAAACGATGACATCGTATGGGCCGGTGACGGCTTCAGATGACGACACCCCTTCGAGTTCCTTGATCGCCCTGGCAACCTCGGATGCGCGACCGCTGTCGGTCTGGATGAGTACGAATGCTTGAACCATGAAGTGAGTCTAGACGGTAGGCGGTAGACAGTGGACGGTACTCGTCCGATCGTGAGGTTCAGGTCGGGAACGGGGCTAGTAACCGTCCGAACCGAATTTCAGGTTCGTGGCGTAGGGTTCGGTGTCCTCGTCGGTGAGATCAAAGCAGATCCTCTGACCCTGTCTCAGGAAACGGAACATTGAGCCATCGAGGCTGCCGGGTTTGAGGAGTACTTCTGACCGGTCGTCATCACGAATGATGGTTCCGATGCCCGATGTCGCGTCGTATGCCTTGACGACGCCCTGCATCAGACCTTCTCGACCTTGCCAGCCTTGATGCACGAGGTGCATACGCGGGCTCGGCGGGAATTCGTGCCGTACTTTACGCGAATTTTCTGGATGTTGGGGCGCCAGGTCTTGGACGACCGCTTGTGCGAGAAGCTGACCTGCTTGCCTGTCCACGGACCCTTGCCGCAGATCTCACATTTGTATGCCATGTCGGGGAATCCTCCTGAGGTGCGCCGAAACGATAGCAGTCCAGTCCCTGTATTCCTTTCTCGGCGCGTTGGTTGTGGTATTGCGTTTCCATGTCTACCAACATCACGTCCATGACGAGTTCACCACTATCAGAGACCCGGAGCGAGGGTCGCACGCTGGCGTATCTGGCTGGCATTCCAGCCGACAAGGTCAAGGGTATTGGTCCCGCGGCGATGAAGAAGCTGTCAGCCCAGGGTGTGAGCAGCGTTGCGGACCTGCTACTGACGGTGCCAAGGCGGTATCTCGATCGGAGCCAACTCTTCGATCTCCAAGCAGTGCCTCTGGGTGAGGACGTCACCGTCGGTGGTGTTGTTACGT
>JAMBLH010000228.1 GCA_023336875.1 Actinomycetes bacterium | reverse complement strand
GGGATCGATGCCCTCTGTGACGACGTATCTCAGATGTGCGTGGTCGATGCATGAGGTCACGGTGTCCTCGTTGTCACTCCAAATCTTGAGCAATACGCCGTGCGGTATGTCCTTTGACCCTTCGATGTCGAGAAGGCCAAGGGCGTTGACCTCTGATTCGACGAGTTCGAAGATGTCGAAAGTGCCGACCTCTTCCTTCTCCGCCTCGAGGTCTGCAATTGCACTCTTCTTTGTCTTGGTGGTTTGGCGCGACAGCATTATCCCAACCACCAGGAACGCGAACACCACGAGAACGATCGCAGCGATCATGCGCCTGTCTCGATTGGTTCGTCGTTCTCCTTGTTTCTGGCGACGTCGTCCCCGCCCCTGTTCGTGCCAATGGCAATCTCGATCACTTCAACCATGTCATCTCCCGGGTTCTCGAGCCGGTGCGTCTCTCCTGCTGGAATGTAGACGAATTCCTTTGGCGAGACGAGTCTCGTCGTGCCCCCCGTTGTGATTCGGGCAACTCCCTTGATAACCAGCCATTGCTCCGAACGATGGGTGTGTGCGACGAGCGGTGTCTCTCCACCCGGGTCAAGCCACATGTGGAGTACTCGAAAGCCGGGTCCCGATTCGATGGTTTGGAACCGGCCCCAGGATCTTCGCTCTGATCCGTCAGTTCTGAACTCTGGCCTCTTGCTGCTCTTGAGGAATGCAACAACGGCACCGACATCCTGGGCCGAGTCACGCTGAGCAACGAGGACTGCGTCGGGTGTCTCGACGATGATCATGTCCTCGACACCAACGGTCGCGACAAGCCTGCCTGAGGCTCGAACATACGTGGTGGATGTGTCGATCGCGATCGTATCTCCCGTCATGACGTTCCCTGACCCATCCTTTGGCGCGATGTCCCAGAGTGATGCCCACGATCCAACATCGTTCCAATCCGGATCCGTCGGTACGACCGCGCCCCTCGACGTCTTCTCCATCACCGCGTAGTCAATGGAGTCTGAGCGCATCTCGCTGAACGCGACTGGATCCAGGTAGATCGCATTGCCGTCGATCCGAGCGGCACTGGACGCTTTCCTGGCCGATGCCGCGACGTCAGGCGCATGTTGTTCGAGTTCTTCGAGGTATCTCGATGCCTTGAGAAGAAACATGCCTGAGTTCCAGAGATACTCGCCCGATTCGATGTACGTCTCCGCGGTCTCCTCGTCGGGTTTCTCCCTGAACTCCGACACCCTTCGTACCGCGGAGGTGATCGGTGCACCGATCTTGATGTATCCGTAGCCCGTCTCGGGCCTCGACGGCGTGATTCCGAATGTGACGAGGTACCCGGTCTCTGCCACCTCGGCTGCTGCGCTGATCGCATCACGAAACACCGCTTCGTCGCCGATCGTGTGATCGGCAGGAAGGACGAGCATGAGGGGGTCACCGTGCTTTGCCGCCTCGATGGCAGCGACGGCCAGAGCCGGAGCTGTATTCCTACCGACCGGTTCGAGAATCAGCTTTGCATCCGGATAACCAGAGATCGACAACTCCCGCCTGGTCGCGTCGGCGTGGTCCCTGTTGGTAACGATGATGGGCTGTGCCACGGATCCAAGGGCAGCCACACGGTCGATTGTTGCCTGGAGCATTGATCGTTCATCGACAAGGGGCAGGAGCTGTTTTGGCCGTGTTGTGCGCGAGGCAGGCCAGAGCCTGGTGCCGCTTCCCCCTGAAAGGATGATGGGGATGAATGTGGTGGTGCTATCGGTCACGAAAGGGGAATGTATCGAATCAGGGGCCAGACGCAAAGCATTTGTCTCACGCCTTGCGAGGTGGCATGGCACGAATCTCGTCGCGGGCCTCTGGTGTTCCGAACACGGTGAGGCGGTCTCCGACGCGGATCATCGTGTCTCCATGGGGAACCAGGACAGATGTGCCGCGTTGGACGGATACAAGCACAATGTCTTCAGGCCATGGGATGCTTGCCACATCACTGTTGGAAAGTGCCGATTGTTCCGCGATTGTCAGATCAAAGAAGTCGGCACCTGGCTGGGACCGAATCCTCGACCTCTCCCTGTACAACTCCTTGCCCTTTGACATCGACAGAGCCTGTTCATATGCACGCACCACCGAGACCCGCCGGAACATTCCGATTACATGTAGCGGATCATCGGAGGCAACCACGGGGACACGGCCGATACCCAGCGATGACATCCGGGCGAGTGCAGTTGCCACAGGAACATCCTTCGTGATCGTTATTACTTCTCGCGTCATCGCATCGGCGACTGTCGCGGTCATGGACGGTCCACCGGCGTTCCTGATATCAGAAAGCGTGATCATACCGACGAGTTTCTCTGTGTCGTCGAACACCGGTGCACCGTGGTGGGAGGTCACATCGAAGAACTCCGCTGCTTCGGCAAGGGTGTTCCAACGGTGGAGGCCACCATCGTGAGGAACCATCACCGCCTCGACCATCACTGTATCGAGCAGGTCGATGTCCTCGGACTTTGGCAGCGTGATGCCTTTTCGTGTCAAGGGAATCGTATAGGCGGAATCAGGATGGAGGCGCTCTCCCAGATAGGTGGAGAGCGCCGCACCGAGCATCAAGGGGAGTACGAGTTCGTAGTTTCCCGTGAGTTCAAACACGATGATCACCGACGTGAGCGGGGCGCGGGCAATCGTCGAGAAAGTTGCGGCCATACCGACGACGGCGAATGCGCCAGTACTTATCCCGTCGATGCCGAACGCCTGCTGCATTACGATCGCGAATGCGGCCCCGATCGA
This sequence comes from Actinomycetes bacterium, assembly GCA_023336875.1. Taxonomy (GTDB): domain Bacteria; phylum Actinomycetota; class Acidimicrobiia; order Spongiisociales; family UBA5794; genus B3-G11. The sequence continues at coordinate 1,804 of JAMBLH010000228.1, read as the reverse complement.
GCCTCCGATAACGAGAGCGGGCATGAACGTTCCCGCTGACCCTCCCCCGGCTCTGGTCAGGGCAGAGGTAGCGATCTTCGCAATCGCGATGAGGGCAAGACCCCACCACACGTAGGTTCCGGCGCCTTCGAGCCGAAGGAGGCTGGACAGGAAGTTTTGACCCGTACCGAGCGACTGCGGCCACGCCACTCCGATGAGCGCCACTGACAAACCGAAGATCACGGGTCTGGACCATTTCGGCATTCTCGATGGCAGCGAGGATGCCGCGGTGAGGTCAAGTGCACGCAGATAGAGGATGCCAACGAAGACAGCGAGGACTGCGAGCGCCGCGTAGAGCATCAACACGACGGGGCTACCCAGAGCGTGAGCGGGGGAGGACAGGATGTGGTCCTCGCCCACGATGAGCTCTGTTGTCACTGCCGCAGCCACAGAGGCAATCACAACCGCATTCAGATGCCGTATCGCGAAGGATCCAAGGATCACCTCCATTGCGAACATCATGCCTGCGATCGGTGCGTTGAAGCTGGCACCGATACCGGCCCCGGCACCTGCGGCTACGAGACTTCGAATGCGATCGTGGTCGAAGCCTGTGTATCTGGCGAGCGATGATCCAATCGAGGCACCGATGTAGGCAATCGGACCCTCACGACCTCCCGACCCACCGGTGCCGAGCGTCGCGGCGGTCGCCATGATCTTCGGTAACACCTTCGAGGTCGGGAGATAGCCGCCGTGAAGGCCGAGGCCGATCATCGTCTCGGTGATACCGCCTCCCGATATTGCGGGTCCCCAACGCTGGTCGATCAACCAAGAGGCGGTCATGCCAACGGGGACAGTCACCACGACAGCCCATATGCCCCAGCCCGTCCAATCAGAGAACGACAGTGATCCGTCGGTTACAAGTTGTACAAGGATAACGAGGAGAGCAGCAGCGAGGCCAACCAGGATTCCAAGCACGAGCGCGGCAACCATGAATGACGCCGCGCCCCGCTGCTGCAGCGCTGCCTTGAACCTGTTGGTGACACTCATACGCGTTGGACGGTACCGGTCGGGAGTGCAATAGCCAACGTCATGGAACAACCCCCACACACGCTACGTTGGTAGTGCATGTTCAGAAGAAAGCGAAACCTTGTGCCCAATGACACCAACGCCCGGTCCGACCGGGACGAAACCAGGAAACCCGACATTACCCATTTCGTGAATGGCCGACAGATTCTCGGCCCATTCCCTGAGAACCTCGAGGTCATCTATCTCGGGATGGGGTGTTTCTGGGGAGCTGAGAGGATCTTCTGGGATCTGCCCGGCGTGTACGTCACCGCAGTCGGCTATATGGGCGGCACAACCGAGAATCCCTCGTATCAGGATGTATGTACAGGACGGACGGGCCACGCTGAGGTCGCATTGGTGGCCTATGACCCAGGCGTCATTCGGCTGGACCAGATGTTGAAGGGCTTCTGGGAGGAGCACGATCCAACGCAGGGCGACCGTCAGGGCAACGATGTCGGGTCCCAGTATCGATCCGCTATCTACTGGGTCACAGATGCCCAGAGAGACGATGCGCTGCGCTCCAGAACCGCCTATGCCGATGCGCTCCGTGAGGGGGGCTTTGGCGAGGTCACGACGGAGATTGCTCCAGCTCCAGAGTTCTTCTACGCCGAGGAGTACCACCAGCAGTACCTGGCCAAGAATCCGGGCGGGTACTGCAATCACGGCTTCTGTCAGATTCCATACTCGTCCCCCATGGCTTCCAACGAGTAGCCTGCCCATAGTTATCAGCTATCAGGGAGTGGGAAATGGAGTGGCTAGT
>JAMBLH010000227.1 GCA_023336875.1 Actinomycetes bacterium | reverse complement strand
GATATCCCCGTGAGATAGATTGAGATACCGCCAAGCGCGCTCTCGGCCGTGCGCGCGATCGTTCCGGACTCGATCGCCACGAGTGGAGCATCTCGGGCCGCGACCATGTCGACACCTTTGTGTTCTCGGTCGCCTGAACGCGGCGCACCCCACGAATCGGTGAAGGTCGTCGCCGCGTTCACTGGACATGTCTTCCCTTCCGTAACAATCGGGGGTGGCGCTGGCGGACGTGTAGTCGTTGTGGTGGTAGCTACCGTCGATGTGGTTTGGGCGGTTGTGGTTGTCGATTCATCGCCTGCTGTCTCTGGGGCAGTGGTCGTCGGAACAGTGGTGTCCGGTGCCGAAGTCACAGTTGTTGTAGTCGACGTTGCTTGGCGAGCCGCCTCCTCTGCGACTTGGTACAGCGCCTCGATGCGCCGGAGGCGCGCCTCCTCAGCTCTTCGGCGCTTCTCGATCTCCTGCGTCTCGTAGGCGACGGCTATCGAGTTGTACTCAGCGTCTGCCTTCTCAAGTTGTCCAAGGATCTTCTCTGTGAGGTCGCTGATCTCCGCGACGAGAGCTTTCTGTTGCGAATGTGTCTCATCGAGAAGGTTCTGTTGCTCGACACGGAGCGCCTCCGCGGATTCAAGGCCACGCAACAGAGAAAGATCCTGAGCGTTCATCACCTGGTAGTACTCGTCCTGGACAGGGAGGTCCGTGAATGACCTGGCAGTGAACATTCTCTCCGTACCAAGGGACCCGCCGGACATGTATCGAGCCTTTACCAACTGCTTGACCTGGCTCCGCTTGGTCCCTATCTCCTGTTCGAGCATCGCCACTGATTTCGAGAGTTCCACGATCTGTTCGCGGGTCAGCATCTCATTGGAGATCGCCTGCTCGAAGCGAGCGGTGGTTTCCCCAAGTGACGATGCCGTTTCAGTTCGACGGTCCAGTGCTTCGGCGACCTGCTCCTCAGTTATTTCCTCCGAGGCAACGGCAAATGCTGGAGACGCGAACGCGATAGTCAGGATGAAAGTGGCAAGCAGTCGATTTCTCATCGCTCCCCTAACCCGGGTGAACCTCCGCCTCTTCCGGCTCTTCCGCCTTACCCCGTGAGAACGATACCGCGCCATCTCGTGAAAGCTTCACCAACTGAACCCCCACCTGATGCACCGCTGCGGACCTCAGGCCGGATGGAACACCGGCATACACCACATCAACAACCTCGCCCACCGTTCCAGCCCCATCCTCAATCGTCTTCACGATCTGCGCTTCGCGCTCAAGGCGATGGTCAATGTAGCCAGTGATTGCAGCCCCCGCATCATCGATTGCATCTCCATGTCCCGGCTCGATTCGCCCAACACCGAGATCAGCAACAAGGTAGAGGCTCTCGAGGTATGCCGTTGCGTCCTCGATGATGACGGTCGACCCCTCCATGATGTGGTCTCCGGTGAATAGGGTTTCGCCGAGCCGGAAACAGAGATGATCCGCCGTGTGGCCCGGCGTGTGTACCGCAACGATCTCCCTGCTACCGAAATGCACGCTTGATCCATCCCTGAGTTCAACGTCGGGGACAAATTCGGGGCCGGGACCGAACCCGAGCACGGGGACTCCTAGCGCCGACGCCAACGGATTTGCCATCGGCGCATGGTCAGGGTGCGTGTGTGTTACGACCACACCCACAGGGGTGCGATCACCGACGGCGGCAACAATCTCGGCAGCATGAACGTCGATTATCGGTCCCGGATCGAGGATCAGGACATCACCGCCGTCAGCAAGCAGATACGTGTTCGTTCCTGGACCCGTATAGAGACTCGGGTTCGGAGCGAGGATGCGTTCAATCACGATCTGGATTTGAATTCAGCTGGCACAGCACCACCTTCGGCTACAACGACAGCCAAACGCTGAAGAATCGTTGGGTCCTTCTGTGCGGGTTCAGCTGCGTCAAATCCTTCGTCCTCTGGCATGAGAATCCCGGCCTCGTTGTCACCAACATACAGACGTGGCTCAACGGGAGGGACGGACTCGATTGCACCGAGCCGATCAGTGAGGGCGACCACGGTCGGCTCCGATGCGAGCAGTTCAAGGGTTTTACGAGTTGGGAACGCGACATCCCAGGTACCTGCTCGCTCTCTCTCCAGCGCCTCGATCGGAGATACCCAATCGAGATCGATGAGTTCGTCACCATCGACCGATGCCTCGGCATCAACGTCAACGACAGCGAGGAAGAATCGAGTATCGAACCGGATGGGGAGGACCGCTGGTGTGATCCAATTCGAGAAGTAGATCAGCGAGTCCGGATCGACAGCAACGTCGGAGGATTCGACCTCAGCAAACGCATCATGTGTGAGCGGTGCCGAACGTGTCCCATCCGAGGTGATCCACAGTCCGGTCTCCTCGATCAACTCTCGCAATGCTGCAACCTTCCAGTCAGATCCCGGATGGTTGCCACCAAACGACGGTGGTGCTGATGCATCCTCGTGATCCACCGCTCCACCGGGAAATACCCATACACCGGGCATGAACGTTGCTGTAAGCGGTCTGCGCACCATGAGGACTTCGACGCCAGCGCCCTCCCTGACGACACAGACAGTGGACGCACGGCGTAATTCCGTCATTCAACAATCACCCAGCGTGACATCTTTCGCCTGATGTACCACTGTCGAATCGCCTCGCGGACCCCAGGAACCAGAAGTGAGAATCCGACAATGTCGGTGAGGAACCCTGGCGTGAGTAGCAGGGCGCCTGCCACGAGGATCATTGCGCCATGAACCACCGCCGCCGTCGGAACCTCCCCCTGGTTGATTTCTGTTCTGATGCTGCCCCATACGAATTTCCCTTGTTTCGAAACGAAATAGGATCCGAGCAACGCGGTCAGGACCACGATTCCAAGGGTCGGCCAGATCCCTATCCAGGACCCGATCAGATAGAACAATACGACCTCAGTGATCGGCACCAAGAGGAATCCGAGAAAGAGCCAGGTACGGATGCGCATGGCAGAAGGGTAGGCGGTAGAGCGTCTACGCTGGCTGCCATGGAAACACGAGATCTTCCGAGCGTCGATGCCCTCGCGCTTGAGTTCGAAGCAGATTCGCCGCTCCCATGGGCAGTGATCGTTCAGGTCTGTCAGGAGGCGGTCGACAATGCGCGTGCATCCATCCTTGCCGGTCAGAACGCCGATCCCTCAGCGGCGGCCTCTCAGGATCTCTCGAACATCGAAGCAGCACGGCCCCGCGTGGTCATCAACGCAACCGGTGTGCTGCTGCACACGAACCTCGGTAGAGCGATACTCAACACTGACGTGGCGACTCTGGCCGGAACCTCTGCAGCATCAGCAGGAAACGTCGAGATCGACATTCGAACCGGTCGACGGTCGAGCCGTTCGGACTACCTCCGGGCCCTGTTACCAACGGTTACCGGCGCCGAGGATGGCTTTGCGGTAAACAACAATGCTGGTGCTCTCCTTCTCGCTCTTGCCTCGGTTGCCGGGCGGGGAGGCAGAGTGGCTGTCTCGAGGGGGGAGCTGATCGAGATAGGCGGATCATTCCGGCTACCCGACCTCATAGCAGCAAGCGGGGCAGCCCTCGTGGAAGTTGGGACGACAAACCGAACCCGGCTTGCCGACTACGAGGCTGTCACAGACTCAGTTGATGCCATCCTGAAGGTACACCCCTCCAACTATCGCGTTGAGGGCTTTCGGGAGGACGTTGCATACGCCGATCTATCAGCGCTCGCTCGCGTAGCCGCAATTCCGTTCATCGCCGACGTGGGGAGCGGCCTGATCGACGAAGCCGCACCGTGGCTCACGAACGGAGATCGGAGCTGGTTGGCAGACGAACCAGGCGTTAGACAGACCGTCGCTGCCGGGGCTGACCTTGTTCTGTTCTCCGGAGACAAGCTGTTTGGTGGACCGCAGTCGGGGATCATCGTGGGGAGGACCGATACCGTTGAGCGGGCGGCGAAGCATCCGATCGCCCGTGCCGTACGTCTTGATGGTCCCGCGCTCGCGGCTGTGGCTGCAACCCTTGAGATGTATGCGGACCAGAAGGTGCTCGACATACCTTTCTGGGCGATGGCGTCATTGAATACCACCGATATCGAGGCCAGGACGAAAGGGGTTCTCGAGGGGACCGAGGGAGCCACCATCAGGGACGGGCAGTCGCTTCCCGGTGCTGGGTCTGTGCCGGGCGCAACCATCCCAACGAAGCTGATCGTGCTGCCAGGAGCAGCTGACGCTGTGTATTCGGAGCTGGCCAGCCACGATCCTCCGATCATTGCAAGGCGGCGCGACACAACGGCTGTCATCGATCTTCGATCTGTGCTCCCCGCCGACGACGCCCATGTCGCGAACGCGATTCAGGCACTGCTTCTCTGACATGCCGATTGTTGGCACCGCAGGCCACGTCGACCACGGCAAATCGACGCTTGTCAAAGCACTCACTGGCAGAGATCCCGATCGGTGGGCTGAGGAGAAACGAAGAGGTCTCACGATCGACCTTGGGTTCGCGTGGACCGACATCAAGGGCATTGACGTCGGCTTCGTTGACGTACCTGGCCACGAGAGGTTCATCAAGAACATGCTTGCAGGAGTTGGTGCGATCGACTGTGCTCTCCTCGTCGTGGCGGCGGACAGTGGATGGATGCCTCAGACGGAGGAGCACGCTGCAGTACTGGATCTCCTCAACGTGGAGTTCGGCGTTATCGCACTGACACGCATCGACCTTGTCGACAACGACACCATTGAACTGGCAACTCTCGAAATCATGGAGGAGACGGAAGGGACGGTTCTCGAACGATGGCCGGTGGTTCCCGTCTCGCCGGTCACCGGCGTTGGCATGGACGATCTCAGACAACACCTGGCGGCGGCCATTTCCAATCCAGCAGGGCCTTCCGACGGTCCCCTGAGGATGTGGGTGGACAGGTCGTTCACGGTGAGCGGAGCAGGAGTGATCGTCACTGGAACAATCGCCCACGGCAGCATCTCAACCGGCGATGAGATCGAGATCCTTCCGAGAGGAGGCCACGATACCGTTCGAGGACTCCACCACCACGACGAAGCATCCGACCATGTCGACCGGGGATCGCGCACCGCAGTGAACCTCCAGAGCACAAGGCTCGCCAGTGTTGGGAGAGGCGACCTCCTCTGTAGCCCGGGATCGATCAATGTCTCCGACGCGATGTTCGCCTTGTTGCAACCTGCCAGGTCGTTCGAAGAGATTCCCGGCCGAGGGGCCTTTCACTTCCACGTCGGCACTGCCCATTCACCTGCGACGATTCGCCAACTCTTCGGTGACGGCTCCTACCTCATCAATCTCAGCGAGCCTGTGCCAATCACAATGGGCGACCGCTTCATTCTTCGAGATTCGGGACGTCAGGCAGTCGTTGGTGGTGGCCAAGTACTCGAGCCGTCCGCTGGGTATCGTCCCACCGAGGACCAGCTAGCCCTACTCGCTACCGTGGTCGACTCACCACCGGACGACAAGGCCGACGCACTGCTGTCGGTCCGGGGCACGTCCGATCTCAAGCTACTGGCCCAGGCATCGGGGGGCGGTTCCCCCTCCATTGGCCCAACGGCCGGGTCAATGGTTCTGTCCCCTGCCCGAGCAGCTGCTGTGCTGGAGGATGTCACAAAAATCGTTGCGGAGTATCACACACTTCATCCGCTGCGCCCAGGGATACCCAAGGCTGAACTCGCCACACGTATCGGTGTCAGCCTTGGCTTCGTAGACGTGACGGTTGAAGCTGCCTCGGCAATCTCAGAGTCAAATGGCTTCGTTCACAACGTCGATTTCGTCAATGAGCTGCCCCCTGACGCCATGGCAGAGTGGGCCGGGGCAAAGGTCGTTCTTGAGCAGTCATTCGATGTGCCCCGCATGAGCGCCATCGAACTTGGCGACGAGACCATCCACGCGTTGATCCGAAGTGGTGACCTTGTGAAGATCGCACCAGATCTCGTCTTCACATCCGGACAACTCGCCGAGATCCAGAGCCGACTAAACGATCTGCCGGATGGGTTCTCGGTATCAGAGTTCAAGGACACATTCGGGATGACGAGGCGACAGGCAGTGCCGATGCTCGAGTGGCTCGACAAGTCTGGTTGGACGAAACGTGTGGGGGACGGACGGACCGTCAGACCTCAGCGCTAG
>JAMBLH010000226.1 GCA_023336875.1 Actinomycetes bacterium | reverse complement strand
GGGAATCGAACCCGCCAGGGAACTCTCGCCCCCTCATCGGATTTGAAGTCCGTGACGTCCACCAGGCACGCAGTCGCCTCCGCAAAGGAGCGTACCAACCGCTACGTTCTAGGTTTCGTCAGGCGCACCGTCTGAGGCCATGAATGTCATCCAGGTCTGATAGTCAGCTTCGTTCTGCGCGGCGTAGGCAACGGCGAAGTCCGTGATTGCATCAGCGAATACATCGCCGGATCCCATGTAGCCCGACATGACCGCAGGGTCGCCCGAGCGGGAGTGCGAGCGCGCCAGCGTCGCTCCACAGGCCTTGGCATACCTCTGCATGTCCTTGGGATCGAGGGATGCAACATCAACAGATGCCTTCATGTCCTTGAGTTGCCGTACATAGTATTGATGGCCATCGATGCCACCCGTCCATCCCAGGAAGATATCGCTTGATGTCTGCATGAGCTGTTGACCAGCGACAACCCGATGCCCTGGGTGGTCATAGACGCTTGGCGGGAAGTGTGCCTCCAGCGCAGACTTTTCGGCCTGTTTGATCTGCAGGAAGAGCGGATCTGTGGCATCTCTCCCTTCCAGGAATACGATGAAGCATCGGGTACCGACACTCCCGACACCCACGACCTTGAACGCCATGTCCACGTATCGGTACCGGTCGAGCAATACGGCGAAACCGTCGGGAACCGATGTCACATAACTCGCCATTGTGTCGTGCACGATCTGTCGTACGTCATCGGGCCGCAAATCTGCTGCCATGTCACGTAGCGGGACAACGAACGGCGGATCCGACCTGATCCGGGTCTTGCCGTCGACAGTCTCCGTAAGTTTCCCAAGGACATGCATGCTGTCCTTTCCCCTGGCCTTCTTTACCTTCTTGCCAGCCTTCCTAGCCTTTTTAGTCTTCCCATCCGCTTCAAGGGTGTTGAGAATGTCATCTGCGGACACTTGTGAATACCACACGTCCAAGAAGCCCCTCTGCGCGAGCTCGGCCATTCCATCACTGTACGCGTTTACAGAGGCGGCAGCACTCTTCCTGCTGTCCTCATCGTCGAACCCGTTGTCGGCCGATGCGATCGCGAATGAGGCGGCCATTCTCTTGAGATCCCACTCAAACGATCCAGGAAGGGTCTCGTCGAAGTCATTGACATCGAACACAAGATCCCTCTCAGGAGAGCCATACCAGCCGAAGTTCGCGAGATGGGCGTCACCACACAGCTGCGCCATCAGTTTCGTGGTTGGCGTCGATGACAGATCAACCGCCATGAGCTTGGCCCCAGCTCTATAGAATGCGTACGCGCTCTCCCCCATGCGCTCATGCCTGACGGGCACAAGGCTCTGCACCCGACCTTCGTCCTGTCCGAGGAGGATGGCGACCGGATTGACTCCTGGCTGCCTCTCGAAAGCTCCGTGGGATGAACGCGGAACCTGCTTCCTCAGGTCCTTTCCCTCCTCGCGGCGCGTTTCAATCTGGCCCATGGATCCTCCTCGGTGTCGGGGCTGCAATCCTAGGCGAGTATGTCTCGCGGCAGCGCGGGATGGGACAAGCTTGTATCGACCGTCACTATGCTTCCAGCGAACTTACTCCCACAATGAGGATTGACATGGCTGACGCTGAATTGATGGTGTGGATCGATCAGGACCTGTGCACGGGTGACGGAATCTGTTCCGAGATCGCTCCTGACGTATTCCAGGAACGGAACGACGGCGTGTGGGTCGTCAAGGAGACCGCGTCCCACTGGGGAACTGACATTGTCTTCGACGGCGAGCAGGCACCAGATGGTGCGCGAGGAGTGGCGAGAGTCCCCTCCGCGGTGTTGGAAGAGGTCATCGAGTCGGCCGAGGAATGCCCTGGCGAATGCATCATGATCGAGCCATTCGACCAGGCCGTGTTCGACAAACGTTCCTAGTGCGGCGGCCGCGGGACCTTCAACCGGTTATGTAGCCCTCGAGTTGATCGATCAGGAATTGCTGTTCACTGATGACTGCACGCACCACATCGCCGATGGAGATGAGGCCGACAAGATCGCCGTCATCGACCACTGGCAGATGACGGAACCGGTTATCAGTCATCAACTGCATGCAATTATCGACTGTGTCCGAAGGTGCGACGCACGTCGGATCTGGCGTCATGATCTCAGAGACCCGGGTCGCCTTCGACATCCGCGACATGAGGATGATCTTGCGGGCGTAGTCGCGCTCGGACATGATTCCCACAAGCGCACCGTCATGTGTGACGATCGTTGCCCCGATGTTCTTGTCAGCCATGAACTCGAGGGCCTCGAACACCGTAGCGTCTCCGTCGATGCTCCAGACGTCGCTTCCTTTGGCGTCGATAATGCTCTGGACTGTCTTGCTCACGAATCCTCCTTGCCCAAAACATACCAGAAAGAGCAGATGCTGGCTGGGGCCATTAGCTTCTTTCGTACCGTCCGATCGGAGACCCGTGCAATTCTCAAACCTGATTCTCGACACCGACAACGACGTGGCCACGCTGACTCTGGATCGGCCGAAGCGCCTGAATGCTCTCTCCGAGGATCTGCTCACCGAACTCATCGAGGCCGCCGCGCTGATCGCTGACTCAGATGCACGCACTGTCGTCATCAGCGGTGCCGGCCGTGCGTTCTGTGCAGGTGTTGATATCGAGTCGTTCATGGAGCTCGTTCAGAATCCTGAACTCGCGTCGAGACACGAGGCCTTCAAACTCGGTGGCACCATGGCGGACGCGATCGAATCGATCCCTCAGGTCACCGTTGCTGCGCTTCACGGATTCGTGGTGGGCGGTGGTGTGGTCCTTGCTGCGGCCTGTGATCTGAGGATCGCGGCAGAGGACACTGTCTTCTCAATACCCGAGATCGATATGGGGATCCCGCTGGGATGGGGCGGCACGGATCGACTGGTGCGCGAGATCGGGCCTGCCCTCACCCGGGAACTGATCATGACCGGCCGAAGATTCACCGCACAAGAGGCGAAGGCCGCTGGCTTCCTCAACACGGTCGTCGATCCGGAGGATGTCGAAAGCACCGCCCTTGACCTGGCGACGCTTATCTCCTCCAAGGCGCGTGTTCCCATAGAGATAATGAAGGCTCACGTCGCTGAGATCGTGTCCGGCGACATGTCACGGGACGACAATCTATCTGCTGTGGACGATTTCGACCACCCTGAGTCAGTTGCTGCCCGCGAACCGTACGTGGCAAGATTCACTGATTCGCCGTGAGAATCCTCTCTGCTGCCCAGACACGACGCTCACTGCCCATGGCGGACGCCATTGCGTCGATGCGTGAAGCCTTCGGATCTGACACGGAAGCTCCCCTTCGACAACAGGTCGGAAGTTCGCTCGTCATGCCAGGACGATCCGGTGACAGCATTGCTGTGAAGGTGGTGTCAACCGTACCGGGCAATCCGGTGGGCCTTGTGGCTGTCTTCGACCGTGAAGGGGCACCGGTTGGCATTGTTGATGGTCCGACGATCACAGCCATCCGAACCGCTGCCGCGGCTGGACTCGCGACGCACCTCCTCGCTCCTCACGATGCGTCGTCGTTCGCAATGATCGGCGCTGGTGCCATGGCGAGGGACCAGATTCTTGCCATACGCCAGGTGCGTGAAATCGATCGAATCGTCGTGTGGAGTCGCGAACCGTCAAAGGCGCAGGCTCTTGCGTCCGAGTTCGGTGGCCACGCGGCTGCGACTGCAGCAGAAGCTGTGCGTGGCGTCGATATCGTGACGACGGCTACACCATCTGAGACACCGCTGTTTGCCGAAGCCGATCTCTCAGAGCATGCCCACATCAACGCCATTGGTGCCTACAGGCCCGACATGATCGAAATCCCATCGGAGTTCGTGAGGGAGGCGTTTGTCGTCGTCGACGATGCAGACGCCGCCGCGGTCGAGGCTGGTGATCTCATTCAAGCCGGTCGCGCACCTGATCTCAATATGGCTGACCTGCTCGCCATGCCATCGGTACCGCCGCATGACCAAAGCCTCTATAAGTCCGTTGGCGTGGCAACCATGGACGTAGCGGCAGCTGCTGCAGCGCTCCACAACGCCGAACGTCTCGGAATTGGGACGACGGTAGACAGTTGAGGGTTGCCTGGTAAACGGGGCCCATTCTCAGGCGAGCACCGTGTGGTCGCCGATATCGACCGGATCGCGGTCGACGGAGAAGAAGCCCATGGGAACATCCGTGTCGAATTC
>JAMBLH010000225.1 GCA_023336875.1 Actinomycetes bacterium | reverse complement strand
TCGATCCTACGCCTCGTCCGTGGCACGCTGTCTGAGCTGATCGGGCCTGACACGCTGCCTCTCGATCGTCTCTCACGGCGGATCGGCTTCAGACGGTCGGCGGTGGCCCAGATGAATGCGCTCGATGACGACGTGGTCGCCGTGCTTGAGGCCTATGCAGCCGGTACGTATCAGGGGGCGACGACAGGTTCATCAAAGGTTGCCCACGAATTCGTGCTTCTGAGGAGCGAGCCCACGCCCTATGAGCCTGCTGATGTGCTGGGCCTGATGAAGCTCATGCCGTTCCTTCTCGCATCCAACTGGGATTCGGAACTTATGCGGTACAAGATTCTCACTGAGGATGGGCCTGAGGCGATGCTGGCTCTTGATCCAACCTATCCCGAGTGGCTTCCTGCCACCATTCCCGTGGGTCTACCTGCCGGTGCAGCTATTGATAGGCTTGCCGAGGACCTTGAACGGTTCTCCGCGACTGCTGGCATGGGAGGCGGATCGAACAACTGGGCGATTGCTGGGAGCCGAACGGCGTCTGGGCGACCCATTGTTGCGAACGACCCACATCTTGGCCCCTCCCACCCATCACACTGGTATCTCGCCCGCGTCGCAACTCCTGACTGGCAGGTTGCTGGAGCGACGTTGCTGGGTGCTCCGGGATTCCCCGTCGGCTTCAACGGGCAGAGCGCGTGGGGCGTCACTGCGGGTCTGACGGACAACACCGACCTCTTCCTTGAGGAGATCGGTCCCGATGGGACGAGTGTCCGTATTGGGGATGGCTTCGTTCCTTGCACGATCCACCATGAAACGATCAATGTCAAGGGCGGCGATTCTGTTGTTGAGGAAGTGCTCGAAACTCCTCACGGACCCATCATCGGGCCGGCCCTTTCGGACAACGAAGCAGCAATCGCAATGCGAGCCGTCTGGCTCGACCCGATGCCGGTACGAGGCATCTTGGATCTCCAGACGGTGGGTTCTGCTGATGACATGCGAGACGCGTACCGCGACTGGCCAGGATTTCCGCTCAACGTTGTGTCGGGATATGACAACGGCGACATTGCGTGGCGACTCGTCGGCGATGCGCCGATTCGCAAGACCGGGTACGGCACACTTCCTTCGGCCGGATGGGACCAGGACTCGGGCTGGATGGATGACAGGATTGGAGTCGATGACCTCCCCAGTGCTGTCAATCCAGAGGCAGGGTTCATCGCAACGGCGAACACCAAGCCGCTTCAAGGTGACGAGGGGCCCTTCCTTGCCTACGACTATATCGATGGGTATCGCCTTGCCCGGATCGACGAGGTTCTCTCTGAACGCACCGATTGGACGCTTGAGTCGGTTGGCGAACTGCAGATGGACCGAACGCCCATCCCGTGGAGGGAGATGCGCGACGTGGTGCTCAGCGTCGACAGCAGCGATCCGGGTATTGCTAGGGCGTTCAGGATGTTGAAGGCCTGGGACGGGGTTGCCGCGATCGATTCCGCTGCGGCGAGCGTGTACGAGCTGTTTGTCGCGGACATGGCTCGGCGCGTCGTATCTGCGAAGGCGCCGAACACCGTTGAGTGGGCCCTCGGCAAGGGATTGAGCGCTCTGACTCCTGAGGCTGGCATCTTCACGAGGCGAACCGGCCATCTCTCCAGACTGCTCCGAAGCCAACCCGATGGCTGGTTCGACGATGGCTGGGACGCCGAGATCGTTGCCGCCGTTGGGGCAGCCGCAGCACAGCTCGAGGAGTTGCGCGGCCCTGACATAGCGGAGTGGGCGTGGGGAGATGTGCGTCCACTGACCTTCAAGCACCCGGTCGGCGAGAAGAAGCCAATGGACGAGGTCTTCAACCTCGGTCCCTTCCCGTGGGGTGGTGATGCAAACACGATCGCCCAGGCTGCCGTGTCGTTCCTTGACCCGACTGCGAACTCGCCGTTCGTTGCGTCGATGAGGATGGCGGTTGACGTCGGCAATTGGGATGCCAACCGGTTCATCCTCCCCGGAGGGCAGTCAGGCAACCCAATGTCACCCCACTATGACGATCAGCTCGACCTGTATCGAGAGGGCGGCGCCATCTCGATTGCGTGGTCAGCCAAGCTGCTCGCAGCAACGGTGGTTGACACTCTGGAGATCCGTCCGGCGTAGGTCTGGGACCGGTTCAGTGCAGTGCGCCGAAACCAGATATCAGGGCCGTATGGAGTTCTTCGACCAACTCGGGATCCCATTCGGAGTGATCGGCCCGAAGGAATGACGTGTGGTCGACTCGGTTGTCGAACACCGCGGCAGGGATGGCGAGGACGCCGTTTCCTCGTTGGACATCGATGGTGTTTCCGCCTCCTCTGTCGAGCAACCACAGGAAGTCGTCGACGCCGTAGTCACCGAGCATCACGACCTCAGGGACACCGTGATGGAGGATCGAGGCATCCCCTTCGAGGCCAGGTATCGCCCGGTCAGTGTTGCGGCGTCGACTCTCCTCGGGCGTCACCCACACATAGAGTGCCGCAGCTCTGCGCAGGATGTCAGGGGAGAGGTAGCGGAGAGAGAACGCGTACCCGTGCGGATCGGGGAGGGGAGGTTCCGTGCCCTCAGGCCCGCCTCTCGCGAACTCTATCAGCACGGTTGACACGCCTGGTTCGTAGCTGGCGAGCGTGGCGATCCGTTCGCGGTCGAACTCAGCGATCTCTTCGTCGAGTTCCGCAGCGATCGCCATCAGCACCTCCTCGGGAAGCTCGTCGAAGGGTGGGTTGAGTCCAACTGCTCGGCGGGCTCGGTCGAAACGCTGCAGCAGACACGCAGTCGGCTGAGCCGGAACGGTGGGTGCGATCCCTAGTGCTGCGTAGTCCTCGTTGACGAGTTCGATGAGCGTCGCCCAATCCCCACCCTCGAGGAAGGGCCCTTCATTGGAGGCATAGAAGACCGGCGGTCCGCCTAGGCGAAGGACCTCCTCGTTGATCCTGCGCATCAGGTGAACGTACGGATAGTCGTCGAGCTGCACGGTTGGCCCAAGCCCGAAATCCCTGGCGGCGTCCTCGTCATCCACCGATGCCAGGTATCTCCGTAGCTCGGACTTGCCTGATGCGGGTAGAGCCAACAGCAGCAACGTGTCGATACGTGATTTCACGATCTCACACTACGGCTTCCACCGTTCCAGCTACGCTCCTCGACAATGGTGAGCATTGGAATCCTCGCTGGATCCGGTTGGGCATCAGGCATCAACCTGTATCTCGTGACGCTCCTCCTTGGGTTCGCGAGTCGCCTCGGCTCCGACAGTGTTCCCGAAGTCTTTGGGCGGACCGACCTCATGATCGTTGCTGGAGTCCTCTTCGCCGTCGAGTTCGTGGCTGACAAGATCCCCTACGTTGACAATGCCTGGGATGCCATCAACACGGTCGTGAGACCCCTGGGAGCTGCGGCAATAGGTGCAGTGATCGCTGGCGATGCGACCTCGGTTGCAACGGTCGTCGCTGCGGTCGTGGCTGGCGCTCTTGCGCTCAATGCTCACGCAGCAAAGGCGTCTACTCGCCTGGCTGTGAACGCGACGCCGGAGCCTGTGTCCAACATCTCCCTCTCCATCTTCGAGGATCTGTCGGTTGCTGGCCTCATGGCATTGGCGCTGACATACCCGGTGGTCACGGTCATTGTTGTAGTCGTTCTCGTCGTTGCCGCTGCCGCCCTGACGCTGTGGTTGTTTCGAATCACGCGGCGCGCTTCTCGTGCTGTCAGGAAGCGTTTGGGAGCTATCCGCTCACGTACCTGAGGCTGTGCGGAGCCATCGTCGGCATCTTGTCCTGAAACGTGTCTCTTGATTCGGGTGTCTCCCTGTGGCACGGTCGAACCATGGCTAACCCGAATCTCCGAAAGATCAGTGTTTCACTTCCCACCGAACTTGTCTCGCTGGTCGATGTCGCATCGCCGACGCACCGCTCGCGGTCCGTTGTCGTTGCCGAAGCACTCCAGCTGTGGATGGAAGAGCGCGGTATCGACCCACCCGGTGATTGGAGGCAAAGTTGGACGGTGTCGGGAAACGAACCCTCCGAGGACGAGAAGTCCCGACTCTCGTTTGATGAGAAATGACATGTTGACAGGAAGTGACATATCACGCATCATGTGTCATATGGTGACTTACGCAGCGAATCTGAACGATCAGGGCCGCGTCGTAATCCCAGCTCCCATCCGCAAGGAACTTGGGTTCGATGGTCCGGTCAAGCTTCTCTTTCATCTGAAGGACGGCGTGCTGACGGTCGAGACCGTCGAGGGGGCTGTATCCCGTGTGCAGGAGATGGTGGCGGCGTACTCGACCTCTGACGAATCTGCTGTTGACGATCTCATAGCCCAGCGTCGAGCGGAGGTAGCACGCGAGTGATAGCTGTTCTTGATGCGAGCGCGCTCGTTGCCGTCGCACGCAAGGAGCGCGGGTTCGAGTTCGTTCTTCCGTTTCTGGATGCCGCCGTGCTGTCGACGGTCAATACCGTGGAGGTCATCGAAGCACTCGGTCGGTTTGGGAGTCCACCCGAGTTCGTGCGTGACCTGATCGCCGATCTGGGGATCGGTCTCGAACCGTTCTCGGAGAGGCAGGCGCTCATCGCAGCGAGCATCGCCGCGCAGACGCGACACCTCGGTTTGTCTCTTGGTGATCGGGCATGTCTCGCGGTAGCAAGCGATCTCGGCGGCGTCGCCATCACGGCAGATCGGGTGTGGGGAGAACTCCGCCTGGACGTCGAGGTCGTCGTCATCCGCTAGGTGCGGCCCACGTCCGACCCGACATGATCTCGAGGACCTGCTTGGGAGCTATATGGGGAACGCCTGCGGCGTTCCTTTGGAGTTGCTCCGCAACTCCACAGACTGGAATTCGTGGCTGGAATCGGCACACCTTCCATCAGTAACTCGTAGGCAATGGTGTGGTGCAGGCCATGCGGGTGGACCCGCTTCCGACTGCTGCCGTGTCACGAGGGCCGCTTACGAGCCGCTGACGATGAAGGATGCGTCGTCGTAGTAGTCGGTTCCGTCCTCAAGTCGTACCCCGAG
>JAMBLH010000224.1 GCA_023336875.1 Actinomycetes bacterium | reverse complement strand
GTGCAGCGAGATCGACGACGGTGCGTTCAAGCGTCGTGGCGCGGAGGTCCCTGAGCGCCGTGATGTGCATGTCCTCGAGGTCGATTGAGCGGAAGACTCGAACACCGGGATATGCATGCGTGGTGCGGGCGTGAACCGTGACTGAGACTATGTCTGTGGGAACCAGGCGGATCGTGTGTATCGCTGCTGCGGAGAAGTGCGAGGCAACCGCGTTCGGTAGGATGGCTACGGCAGCGCGCAGCCGGTTCAATCGCCCGCGCAATTGGATGAGCTGGTACCCGCCGGTCGAGACAACCCGCCACTCACCACTCTTGACGCGTCGTTCAATTTGACTGCGCGACATACCTGACTCAAGTGCTTGTTCCCGGCGCACAACGCCGCCCTGGATGGTGGCGAGCGTGTAGATCTTTGAATTTGCTGACATGCTCCCCAATGTGTCACGTCGGAGTGACAGGAATCGAGTCAGGACCGCTTCTCTGGGCCGACGAACTCGAAAACGTTGCACTGGAACCCTGGGTTCGCGGGATGCGGGAGGGTTATAGGCTGGGGGGATGAGCAAGGTTGATTGGGATACGGCGGCGCAGGTGGCGCGGAGGTTCTCGGGGGAGTACCCGCTTGCGGGGACGTATCACGAGCGCCGATTCGAGCTTCAGGCTCCTGGGCTTGTGGCCAGAGCATCAGAGATGGTGTCCGCCGAAACAGGCCTCGAGCTCAAAGGCGCGCCTGTGGTGGGTGTCATCTCACGAGGGGAGTGGGTGGACACAAACATTGAATCCTTCGGTGCCCTTCTTGCACCCCTCGAGAAGAAACTCGCCGACAAAGATGGCGTCGGTTCGTCGATCGCCGCAAAGATCATGGGCGTCGAACTTGGGGCGGTGCTCGGCTTCATGTCCAAGCGGGTGCTCGGTCAGTATGAGCTGGTGCTGCCAACCGGTGATGACGACAAGGGTGACACCGTCCTCTTCGTCGGGGCCAACATCATGTCAATGGAGCGTCAGCACGAGTTCCGGCCCTCATCCTTCCGATTCTGGGTCGCGCTCCACGAGTGTGCGCACCGTGCCCAATTCACGGGTGTTCCCTGGCTCAGGGAGTACTTCCTCTCGCTCGTTGCACGGCTTGTGGATTCGTCAGAACCGGAGAAGGGGCGCCTGGCGCGGATCGCGACCGAGCTCAGGTCCGCCGATGGGTCTGGCGTTGACCGCCTTGGCGACTCGGGACTCGTTGGCCTCCTTGCTTCGCCTGACCAGCGCGAAGTGCTCGATGATGTCCAGGCGCTCATGTCGCTTCTCGAGGGACATGGTCATGTGGTGATGGATCGACTTGGTGAAAGGGAGATCGTCGACGTGGGGCGTATGTCCAACGTTCTCAAGGCACGGCGCAAGGACCCGAAGACAGCAGCCTTCATGAAGCTCATCGGGATCGAGATGAAGATGAAGCAGTACGACGCGGGAGCAGCGTTCATCACCCAGGTGGAGAAGGAGGCGTCATGGGACGCGCTCTCGATGGCCTGGGAGTCTCCCGAGGCTCTGCCAACACTCGCCGAGATTGACGATGCGTCGCTTTGGCTCGACCGGATGGCAGGGTGAAGGACTCCGTCCTCGAAGCCGTCAGGAAGGCAGCTTCTGACAACGACTGCATCATAGCTCTGGGCGGGGGAGCGGACTCAGCCGTACTGGTGTGGGCGGCGGTTGAAGCGCTTGGGCCGGAACGCGTGAGCTCAATATTCGTTTACCACGGGCTTGAAGGGTCTGATGCTCTCCAGGAAGCGGCGCTCGCCGTTTCGAGCAGGGTTGGCGTTCAGTGCACTGTCATCGAACGCCTCGTTCACGACGGAGGGAATCTCGAGGCTCGTGCGCGCACCGAACGATACGATGCGATCGAGGGCGTAATCGATACCGGGACCGTTGCGTTCACGGCTCACACGGCGGACGACCAGGCAGAGACCGTCCTCATGCGTCTCATGAGGGGATCAGGAACCGGTGGCCTAAGTGGAATCCCCTACCGCCGCGGTGTGTGGCGTCGACCTCTCCTGGGGATCTCGAGGGAGGCGCTTCGCTCGATCGCCGTGGACCTTGACCTGCCCTTCTTCGATGATCCCGCGAATACGGATCCGAGATTCATGCGCACCCGGATTCGGCACGTTGTCATGCCAGCCATCGAGGCTGAGTGTGGTCCACGGACCAGAGATCTCATTCGGAGGTCCTCCGCCCTGCTGGCTGCCGACGATGATGAGCTTGAGGCTGTCGCGTCCAGGACATCGATCACGCCGATCGTGGGCGGAGTCTCGATCCCTCTCGCTCCAATGGTCGCTCTCTCCGATCCGATCGCGTCGCGCGTCGCGAGGCGGGCACTGAGAGAAGTATTTGGAGGAGACCCGGGGAGTGCATCTGACATCGATGCGGTCCTGTCCGTCGCCCGTGGAGGCGATGCGACGACGATCTCCGGGGCGTTCCAGGTTGTCAGGGAACCGCCGTTCGTGTCCATTGTCGGACCTGACGGTCAGACGATTCCAGCCGAATTGAAGGTCCGGATCGGAGACTCATTCGACTGGCTGGGCGTGGAGTACTCGACAAGGGTCACAAGCAGGCCGCCACCAGCGATCGCAGGAGGCCGGTTCACCCTGCTCAGCGAGCAGTCCGTCGGCGCCACGCTGGGTGTTCGTGCTTTCCACCCGGGAGATCGTATCGAGATCGATGAGGGTGCAACACCCGTCAAAGAGGTACTGCGGGCATCGGGCGTACCCGAACGGATGCGTCCGTTTTCACCCATGACTACGGTTGACGGCAGAATTGCAGCCGTTATCGGCGCAAGGGTGGCGGCTTGGGCACGACCCGCCAGAGACAAGACAGTCGTCACAATTGAACGGGAAGTGGGCACGTGGAAATAGGTGAAGTCCTCATTACGGCCGAAGACATCGATGCGAAACT
This sequence comes from Actinomycetes bacterium, assembly GCA_023336875.1. Classification (GTDB taxonomy): domain Bacteria; phylum Actinomycetota; class Acidimicrobiia; order Spongiisociales; family UBA5794; genus B3-G11. The sequence continues at coordinate 14,747 of JAMBLH010000224.1, read as the reverse complement.
CACAGAGATGGGCGCGGCGATCACAAGGGACTACAGGGGTAAAGATCTGTTGCTGATCGGAATCCTCAAGGGCGCCTTTGTCGTAATGGCTGATCTTTCGAGGCATATTGACCTGCCGGTGGAGTTCGACTTCATGGCGGTGGCCTCGTATGGTTCTGCCACCAAGAGTTCAGGCGTCGTTCGAATCCTCAAGGATCTCGACCAGGAGATTGCCGGACGTCATGTGCTCATCGTCGAGGACATCGTCGACACAGGCCTCACGTTGCAGTATCTGCTCAAGAACCTCGAGGTGAGAAAACCAGAAAGTCTTGCGCTGGCCGCACTCCTGATAAAGGACGGCATCGACAGGCCACCCCTCGAGGTGAAGTACGAGGGATTCCACATTCCGCCGAAGTTCGTCGTTGGCTACGGGCTTGACTATGACGGGAAGTATCGAAACCTTCCGTACGTTGCAGTGATGGACGATTCGGAGTGATGGACATCTGCCGATAACTTTGACAGAGGTTCGGCGTACCATGTGACGATGGACCTCAGATAAGAGGCATCCAGGCCCCCACCCAGATACGAACAGGAGCACCGTGAACCGCACCGCGAGAACCATTCTCGTGTACCTCGCTGTCATCTTCCTCGTGGTGATCGCGTTTCAAATGGTGTTCAATCAGGCCACGAAACCGACCGAACTCACGCTCGACGAGTTCTCAGCGACACTCGAATCCGGGAATGTCACCAGCGAGGTCCTGATGAAGGACAAGTCGAGTGAACTCTCAGGGACCGCGACGATCGATGGTGCCTCAACCGAATTCATCGTCAGATATCCCACCGAGTACGCAGCCACGGTGACCGATGATCTACTGGCCGCAAACGTCGAGTTCAGAGTCGATGCTGAGAACCCCACGATCTTCGACTATCTGCTCACGTTCATCCCGTACCTGCTGATTTTCGGTTTGTTCTTCTTCGTCATCATGCAAATGCAGGGCGGCGGTAACAAAGTCATGCAGTTCGGTAAATCGAAGGCGAAGATGGTGACAAAGGACACGCCGACGGTGGTCTTCAGCGACGTTGCAGGCGCAGATGAGGCTGTGGAGGAGCTCGAGGAGATCAAGGAGTTCCTCGCCCATCCACAGAAGTTTCGAGCCATGGGGGCCAAGATCCCGAAAGGCGTCCTGCTCTACGGTCCTCCAGGAACGGGGAAGACCCTTCTTGCACGAGCCGTTGCGGGGGAGGCCAACGTACCGTTCTTCTCGATCTCGGGTTCGGACTTTGTGGAGATGTTCGTCGGCGTTGGGGCATCTCGTGTGAGGGATCTTTTCGACCAGGCGAAACAGAACGCGCCATCGATCGTGTTCATTGATGAGATAGATGCGGTGGGCCGACACCGTGGCGCAGGTCTCGGTGGTGGCCACGACGAGCGCGAACAAACACTCAACCAGTTGCTTGTCGAGCTTGACGGATTCGACCCGAACGTCGGTGTCATCGTGATTGCTTCAACGAACCGCCCTGACATCCTCGACCCAGCTCTTCTGCGTCCAGGCAGATTCGATCGCCAGGTTGTCGTCGACCGCCCGGATCTCAAGGGTAGGGAGGCGATCCTCGAGGTACATGCAAAGGGCAAGCCTCTCGCTGATGGCATCGATCTCTCCGTTCTCGCAAGACAAACCCCCGGCTTTACCGGCGCAGACCTTGCCAATCTCATCAACGAGGCAGCGATTCTCGCGGCTCGCACCGGCGAGGACGAGGTCTCGTTGGCCAATTTGGAGGAAGCGATCGAGCGTGTGATCGCCGGGCCCGAGCGCAAGAGCAGAATCATGTCCGACGCGGAGAAAAAGATCACGGCCTATCACGAAGGCGGCCACGCACTCGTCGGCTACGCGCTGCCCAACGCCGACCCGATCCACAAGGTCACGATCATTCCCCGAGGACGCGCTGGCGGCTACACGCTTGCCCTTCCGCTCGAGGACAAGTACTACGTACGCCGGTCAGAGATGATCGATCAGCTCGCAATGCTCCTTGGAGGCCGCACCGCAGAGGAGCTGATCTTCGTTGACCCCACCACAGGTGCCGCAAACGACATTGAGAAGGCAACAGGGATTGCTCGCAAGATGGTCATGGAGTACGGCATGAGCGACAAACTCGGTCCGCTTCAATACGGCAAGCCAGAGGGCGAGGTGTTCCTTGGCCGTGACTACTCAAGTCGACAGGACCTCTCGAACGAGGTCGCTGCTGCCGTCGATGAGGAGATCAGGTTCCTGATCCACCAGGCCCATGACGAGGCTCTGATGATCCTGACGACACATGAGGATGCCCTTCACCGGATCGCGGACGCTCTGATCGAAAAGGAATCCCTTGACGCCGCGGCCGTGACTGAGATTCTGAGCGATGTTCCTAAGTGGGAACACGTCCCGGGAAGTATCCGTCTGAAAGCTCCCGAAGGTGTGCGGTCCGTTCAAGGTGTCGTTGCCGCCCGCGCGGATACCAACCAGGGTCTCTAGGGAACAGATCGTCGTGGCCGGCGTATGGAAACTCAGGGGCCGATCGGTCCCGCTTGAGGGTCCAATCGTGATGGGCATTCTCAATACGACACCAGATTCGTTCGCCGATGGCGGAAGATATTCGGGCGTTGAGGAAGCTGTGTCTGCTGCGCTGGACATGGTTGCATCGGGAGCGACGATCATCGATGTTGGCGGCGAGTCCACCCGACCGGGCGCATCGCTCGTATCCCTCGACGAAGAGCTCGACCGTGTGGTGGATGTGGTGGATCAGTTGGCATCACAAGGCATCCTGGTGTCCGTTGACACGTCCAAGCCTGAGGTCGTGACTGCTGTGGTTGAGGCCGGAGCTGTCGCGATCAACGACGTGACCGGTCTTGAGACTCCGAGAATGCGCGAGCTCTGTGCCGACGCGGGAGTTGGGGTGGTCGTGATGCACATGGAGGGAACTCCTCGAACGATGCAACGTGATCCTCGATACGACGACGTCGTGAGGGAGGTCACGGAGTATCTGATCGACGGTGCGAACGCCGCAATTGAAGCAGGAGTATCAGCGGAGTCGATAGCGATTGATCCCGGCATCGGTTTCGGCAAGACCGTCGAACACAACATCGAGCTTATGTCCAATCTCGAGGCGTTTGTCGATACAGGCTTTCCTGTAGTCCTTGGCACCAGTCGCAAGGGGTTTCTCGGCAACATCCTTGAATCTGTCCGCGGTACAACCCTGCCAAGCGAGCGCGATGGGGCAACGGCCGCGACCATTGCCCTGGCAGTTGCCTCTGGCGTCAGGATCCTCCGTGTTCACAATGTCCCCCTCGCGGTTGATGTAGCGTATACAGCCAACGCTATGGTGCCGAAAGACGATGGCAAAGAAACAAACAGGTCTTGAACCAAGAGGATTCCGGTGGGTGATCAAGGATCGACTCGCTGTGTCCGAACGTGTCGGTGGGTATGGCTTTCAGCATCGCCGCGTCCGGCGCGAGGAGGAGATCATCTGGCTGAAGGACCACGGCGTGAACGCAGTCATGAGTTTGCTCGGGTCCAATCAGAACTCCTTCGCCTACAGCGGGGCGGGTCTCTCATTCGTCTCGTATGAGCTTCCTGACGAGCTCGAACCTGAAGATGTTGAATCGGTGTTCGCGGTGCTTGCCGAGGCGCTTGAGCCTGCGGATGCTGTCGTCCTTGTGCATCGCGACACCATTGATGACACTCTCGGCGGACTGCTGGCTGGATATCTCATCTACTCCGAAATGCTCGATGATCCAATCGTGGCGACCGACGTCATCCAGCGCATCCTCGGCCGGGCGATGGGTCCGGAGGGGCGTCGGCTCATCCCACAGCAGTAGGTATGCCAGACACGTTCATCGCGCTTGGCTCGAATCTCGGTGATCGGCTGAGCCATCTCGAAACCGCTGTCCTGTCCCTCGGCCGAATCGGCATCGTTGTCGCGGGTTCACCAATCTATGAAACCGATCCTTTGGGCGGTCCGGAACAGGGCACGTATCTCAACGCTGTCGTGAAAGTGGAAACCGACCTGTCGGCACACGATCTCCTCGGAGCCCTCCTTGACATCGAGAGAGGCGCAGGGCGCACTCGTGGCGAGCGATGGGCGGCCCGTACCCTCGATCTCGACATCCTCGCGTATGGCGATGAGACGATTGACGAACCAGGACTCACAATCCCCCACGCCGAGATTCGGAACCGCCGGTTCGTGCTGATGCCACTGGCAGACGTCTCTCCAGGTCTCGCTGATGCAAATGGGCCCTATGCCGACTCCCTCGGAAGTGTTGCAGATCAACAGATCAGTCGGGTCAGCGGCCCCTATGACGTTGCACATCAACGCTGGATGGACGGTATCGAGACCGCCACAGACGTCACTGGGGAGGGTGAGAGGTTCCACGTTGGAACATCGGAGGATTGGGCGAATCCGACCGGCGATATGTTCGGTGCGTTCCTCTCGACGGTCGTGCTGCGGTCCATTGAAGCTATGGCCCCGGATCAGCTGCCGTCGTCGCTCACCTACAGGTTCGTTCACGGTGTCCCCCTTGGGGCCGAGATCGAAGTCGAACCCATAAGGGTGAGAGCCACGAGCCGCTCAGCAGACTACGCTGTGTCCCTCTCCGTGGACGGCCAGATCATGGGACGATCCTCGGTTGCCACGATCGCCGAGCCCCGCACGCTCATCAGTGCTCCGCCGATGCCTGACGTTCTGCCCTTGTCTGCCTGTGTTCCAGTGGAGGAGTTGTTTGCGCCTACCGGTCGGCTCATGGGTGCCTCGGTCCGCAGCTGGCGCCCACTGGAACGTTGGGACGTACCAGATCTAGTGAACGGGAGCACCGATCTTCTGAGGGCATGGAGCCCGAACGTCACCCTCGGAACCGACAGCGTCTATCTGCGTGCAGCCGCAATCCTGATGCCGATCGACGCCCTTATCTGGCCGTCTGCGATGTATCGACTCGGTCTGTTGGGCACCGATGAGATCGTTGTCACACCGACACTTGACTTCTCGGGACGGTTCCCTGACCTGTCGACCGACCATGGGTGGCACCTTGCCGAGGTGGCCGTCGACCACATGACGGACAAGTCGATCGCCGGCACAATCCGCGTATGGGCGCGAGATGGTGGGTATCTCTCTGTGGGCACGAGCCACAACCTCGTCGTCGGTGGCGACAGCTTGCTCCGAAAGGTCCCGTGTGCTTCAACTGAGGGCTGACAGCTGATAGCCTTCCTCCAGGGACCGATACCCGACAGGATCGGAGCCGTATGAACATCGCCATCTTTGGATCCGGCCGCGCCGGTGGCGCAATTGCGATCGCAGCGTCTCGCAGTGGGCACACGATCACATCGATAGACGGCCGAAACGCCCGTTCCGTATCCGTTCTGAAATCGCTTGTGGATGTGGTGGCAGCAGTTCCCGATCTGTGCATCGTGGCGGTCTCGGACGACGCGATTCCTGAGATCGCTGCCGTGATAGCTGAAATCGCTGATCCGGTTCCGACCGTGCACGTCTCCGGAGCTGTTCCTGTCGATGCGCTCGCCCCGATAGCCGCCGTCGGCGTCCAGACCGGGTCGATGCACCCTCTCCAGACGCTTCCCGACGCACAGCGAGGCGCTGCACGCCTTGATGGTGCGTGGATGGCAATTACCGCTGAGGACCCGCTCCGAGAACGGCTCCACGACTTCGCGGCGTCACTGGGTTGCAGACCCTTCGATCTCGGTGATGACGTGAAGCCGCTGTATCACGCGGCTGCAGCCGCAGCTGCGAACTACACGCTCACAACGCTCGACCTGTCCCTGGCACTCTTCGAGGCAGCAGGCGTACCTTTTGAGGCAGCGCATCCCCTGGTCGAGGCGATTATCGCTAATGCATTCGATCTGGGACCAGCAGGAGCGCTCACTGGTCCTGTAGCCCGTGGGGATGCTGCAACCGTCGCGAGACAGATCACCGCGATCAGAGATCGAGTACCACAAGCTGAGCAGCTCTTCATCGATCTGACCAGGTCGACGGCCAGACTGGCCGGCACCTTGGACGAGATCGAGACAGTGATCACATGAACACCGTTGCAACATTCGATCAGGTGAGAGAACTGGTTGGAGCGAGTGTCGGTCTCGTGCCAACGATGGGCTTCTTCCACGAAGGCCATCTCAGTCTCATTGAGGCGGCACGAAGGTCCACTGAGACGGTGGTCGTAAGCATCTTCGTCAACCCACTTCAATTCGGCGACTCCGCGGATCTTGCCGCCTATCCCAGAGACGTGGGGCGCGACGCGGTACTTGCCGGATCTTCCGGTGCAGATGTGCTCTTCATCCCAGATGTTGACACCATGTACCCCAAGGGGTCTCGCACGATTGTCACCGTCGAAGGCGCGTCCGCATCGATGGAGGGTGCCTACAGACCGGGGCACTTTGCCGGTGTTGCCACCGTTGTCGCGAAGCTGTTCGCTGGTATCCAGCCGGATGTGGCGTACTTCGGGCGCAAGGACGCCCAACAGCTCGCGGTAGTGAGGACGATGGCGGCGGATCTCTCATTCCCCGTCGAGATCGATGGGCTTCCGATTGTGAGGGAGCCCGACGGCCTGGCGCTTTCGAGCCGCAATGTACATCTCGCTAGGGAGGACAGGGCCTCTGCGCTCAACCTGCACAACGCGTTGTTCGCCGCGGGCGACGCCTTCGAAGCGGGGGAGCGGTCCGTGAATGCGCTGCTCGAGATTGCAAGGGCAACCATCGATGTCGGCGCCGGCATCGATATCAATTACATCGAAGCTGCCGACGCGTCAGACGCTTCAACCGTTGATCGTATCGACGGACCCGTGTTCGTGGCGATTGCTGCACGGATCGGCAATGTGCGCCTGATTGACAGCATTCTGCTTGACCCAGCCACTGAAAGGGCCGACCGTGGAACCTACATCGACAATCCAAGCATTCTGTATGGAGGCGCCTGATGCTCTTGACCATTGATGTCGGGAACACGCAGGTTGCGCTCGGCATGTTCGATCACAAGGAACTGGTTGGCCATTGGCGAATCTCAACGAACGCGCAGGCAACATTTGATGAGGCACGATGGCAACTCGTAGGGATTCTCGGCGCAGACGGCTTCACACAGAGCGATGTCCGGGGCGTGGCGATCTCAAGTGTGGTGCCCGCAATGACGGCTGCGCTTAGACGTGTTGCCCCTCATGTGTCTTCAGGCCCCGTCGTCGTCGTTGAGCCAGGGGTGAGAACCGGCATGTCGATAGAGATCGACAATCCAGGCGAAGTAGGCGCTGACCGCATCGTGAACGCGCTTGCCGCCCGCGAGCGATACGGTGCGCCAGTTGTCGTCGTGGATTTCGGGACGTCGACGAACTTTGATGTTGTCGGCCCCGATGGTGCGTACATCGGTGGCGCCATCGCTCCTGGCCTGGAGATTTCCACGAACGCCCTTATCTCCGGTACCGCTGCTCTGCGCATGGTTGAGTTCTCCGCACCTCGTTCTGTCATAGGCAAGGGCACCGTTGAGGCGATTCAATCGGGTGGCATCTATGGGCACGCGGGACTCGTCGATGGCATAGTGGAACGCATCGCGGCGGAACTCGATGAACCAGTCACAAGAGTGGCAACCGGCGGTCTGGCATCTACCATCGTGCCTCACTGCTCGAGCGTGGAAACGGTCGACCCATATCTTACGCTCGAGGGGCTGCGCATTATCTTCGACCGCAATCAGGACACCGAATGACCGCTGAGGACGAACAGCCAGCAACGCCAGCCGAAAACGTTCAGTCGCTCGAGACCACAGCGCTGACCAAGGAACGTCTCGCCAAGTACCGTGCGGTTATTGAGAGCGGGGGATTTCCCTATTCGTTCGAGAGAACAGACACAGCGGCAGATCTTGCCTCACGGTTCCCAGATCTCGGACCCGGCGCCACGACGGGTGAAGTCGTGACGATCGCCGGTCGGCTCCAGACAACCCGCGAGATGGGGAAACTCATTTTTGCTCCCGTAGTGGATGGAACCGGTGCACTTCAGCTGTTCGTTGATCAGCGCACTCTCGGGGACGACAAGTTCGCTGCCTTCCGTGATCTCGATCCAGGTGACTGGATTGGCGCGACCGGCGAGGTGATCGTCACCAAACGTGGTGAACTGAGTGTCCGGATCTCAGAGTTCGATTTGCTCCAGAAGAGTCTCCGGCCGATGCCTGACAAGTGGCACGGACTCAAAGACATTGAGCAGCGAAGCCGTCGGAGGTATCTCGACCTACTGGCCAATGAGGACGCGAGGAACGTTGCCATCACCAGGGCGAGGATCGTGAGCGAACTGCGGAAGCAGTTCGAGGACCGGGGGTACGTCGAGGTCGAAACACCAGTGCTGCTCCCTCAGGCGACGGGAGCAGCTGCGAGACCCTTCAAGACATCCCACTCAGCGCTCGACATGGATATGTACCTGCGGATTGCAACGGAGCTGTACCTGAAGCGGCTGGTCGTTGGAGGCATCGAGAAGGTCTTCGAGATCGGCAGGATTTTCCGAAACGAAGGGATCGACTCGACACATAATCCCGAGTTCACGATGCTCGAATCCTATGAGGCCTTTGCGGATTTCAACGACATCATGACGCTTGTTGAGGATGTCGTTGCTGCGTGCGCGATCGTTGCAACCGGTGCAACCGGTATCACGTACGATGGGAGGACCATCGACCTCGCGGGGCCGTACCGGCGCGCAACGATGCTCGAGCTCACACAGGAAGCTCTCGGCAGCGACGTCGACTTTGACACGCCGATCCCCAAACTCCGCTCCGTGGCCGAGGAGCACGGTATCGAGGTAGAGGATCATTGGGGTTCAGGAAAGCTTGTAGAAGCCCTCTTCGATGAACTTGTCGAGGCATCCCTTTGGGAGCCGACGTACGTCACAGAACATCCAATCGAGACCTCTCCCCTTGCGCGCGTGCATAGGAGCAAGCCGCATGTGACCGAACGTTTCGAGCTGTTCATAGCAGGCGACGAGTACGCCAACGCGTTCTCCGAACTCAATGACCCCTTCGATCAGAGGGCTCGCTTTGAGTCCCAGTCCGCAGCCAGGGCTGCAGGTGACGAGGAGGCGCATACAATTGATGAGGATTACATCAGGGCACTCGAGTACGGGCTTCCGCCCACGGGCGGCCTTGGTTTGGGGGTCGATCGTCTTGTGATGCTGCTCACCGACAAGAAACACATCCGCGAGGTGATCCTCTTCCCCACGATGCGAGCCGAGGCTGGGGACGAGTCATGACCGATCAAACCGTTTTCAGCGACCTTGCCAAGAGCCTGGAGATCCCGGACGAAGGAGTCCTTTCCAAGGTCCTCTTCCGGGACGACCGCATCCGTGTTGTCGGCTTTGCGTTCGATACCGGTCAGGAACTCACGGAGCACACCGCGACGGTTCCTGTGGTGATCCAGGTCGTATCTGGTTCCTTCCTGTTCACCGTAGGTGATACAACGAGCGAGATCGGGCCCTCCACGTGGATGCATCTCGAGGCATCAGTCCCCCATTCGGTGGTTGCCACCGAGCCTTCGCGGCTGCTTCTGACGCTGCTCTCGGCACCCGGCCGCTCGCCCCGAACATCCGACGCCTGACGACACCCGGCTCAGGCAGCCACTCCGCCGGAGCCGATCACGCGCCATACGCCGCCGAATGAGCCAGCGACGTCGGCGAGAAAGCCTTCTTCGATTGCGAATGCCATACACCGGACCGTGCGGTCCCCGAGCTCGAATGCGTACGGGTACAGGCCGGTGGCGAACACGTCGACATCGACCGGTCCCGGCGTGACGAAACTATCCAACAACGGAATGCATACATCGTTGAGCGCAGCGCTGTCAGCGCCGGGCCACTCCTCCACGGACACGGTTGCGTCACCCAGATACTGATATCCGTGCGGTCGTGCACACTCGACCGCCTCGGGGGCGAAGGATGCATCGAGGCAATCTTCAGGCTCCAAGGCCCAATCGAGATCGTCACGCACTGCCATCGGTCCGGCCATCAGAACAATGCCGTCGAGACTGTCGAGTTGCACGACACAGGCAAGGTACCTATCGCCACGGTCCCACTCATCCTCGTCAGGCATGTAGGTGATGAGCGTCGGTGCATGATCCTTCTGTGGCCCAAACACCTCTGCGTACGCCTTGTCGCACTCGTAGCTTCGGTCGTAGGCGATCACGTCCCCATCGAACTCTGTCAGGTCGGTACCAATCTGTTGGGCCACCAGCACTTCAGCGTTGTGAGGACCGCTGCACGGAACCACAATGTCCGGAGGGAAGGGTGCATAGGGAAGCGTCTCTGATTCTGGGTCTGTGTACAGACACGTTTCCGAGTCCCAGACGCGTTGTGGCTCACTCTCAGCGCTTAGTGCTTTGAGATAGTCGACTGCAAGATCGCTGTCGGATGACGAAGCGAGCACGAATCCGTCCCCTGTCGACCAGGCGAATAGTTCGAGTCCTGCAGTCGTTTCGGTCTGATAGATGCCATCGTGCACCTCATCGGCTTCTTCATCCGCGAGCGTCGAGATCAGCGACGGGACGAAATTGGGGTCGCCTCGCCAGGTGAGTGCCGGTATGACCGAGACTGCCAGAACGTTCGCATCTGAACCTTCAGCGAAGACCTCCCAGACGAGTCCGTCCACGAGATCCTCAGGAAGCCACCGCTCGATCGATGTGAGGGCATCCTCGTCGAAGAGGTCTGGTTCGCCAGCCAGCTTGAACCTGCCTGCATCCCAGAATGCGTCCGAGGCAACATCGTCGGGATCTCCTCTTTCGGGCGCCTCGAGATCTCCCTGTGCCCCGCTGGTTGTCGGCGAACTCGTTGTCGTCGTGACCGAAGGTTCCGTAACCGTCGTCTCGGGGGTGTCGCCTGCCCCGGGCACGCAGGCCGTCGCGATGACGCCTATGGCGAGAACGACGAAAAGGATTCTGGTGGGCACGTCGTGAAGGTAGCCGACTCGGGCTCCGGGAGACTGCTGAATCATGCATGTCGGCCAGCTCGACGACCTTGCATCGCCACTCGCTGTGGTCGACGCTCCGCCATTCCGCCCCAAGGAGTGGCGGAACCTCGCCCTATGCGACTGGCGCGCCTGATCGACGATCAGACCAACGCCATCAATCAACAGCCTCCTAGCGTCGTGCCGAGATGACGCGGTCCATGAGGTACTGGTCGAGACTGTGGAGGACTCCCGTCAACGGGTTGTCTGGTATCCGATCTGCAGCCTCCTCGGCGCTACGGATACGAGCTTCGCATTCATCGAGAGCAATATCGATGTAGCCGCCCGCAATGGTCAGCTCGATGGCTCGTTCGATCGCCTCGCGCGAATACGGTTCGCCTCCGGCCAGAAGCGAACGGATCTCAACTCCATCGGGACCCTCGGCTGCAAGGAGCACAGGTAGCGTGAATGTCCCCTCCCCGATATCAGATCCGGCTGGTTTGCCCAGGAATTCGTCGCTGGCAATGAGATCGAGCACATCGTCGGATATCTGGAAGACCATTCCCATCTCCCACGCCCAATCCGAGATCGACTCGACGGTGGCGCTGGGTGCTCCGCCGGTCATTGCACCGAGCCGCGCTGAAGTGCGAATGAGCGAGGCTGTCTTGCCGCCGATGACCGAGTAGTAGCCCTCTGGTCCGTGGTCGAAGCCGTGTGCGAAGGCAAGCTCGGACACCTGCCCTTCACATAGCGTTGCGTAGGTGCGAGCGATTAGGGCAACGGCTTCCTCACCGAGAGGTGCTGCAATCTCAGACGCACGGGCGAGGAGAAAATCCCCAGCGAGAATCGCGACGGTGTTCGTCCAGTTTGTGTTGACAGACGTCTTGCCGCGGCGTGCGTCCGCTTCGTCGATCACATCGTCGTGATAGAGCGATCCGAGATGGACAAGCTCAACAGCCACGCCTGCCTCGACAGATTCCAGTCCTGTGTTCGGTCCGAGCTCGGCAGCTACCTGGGAGAGAAGCGGCCGATAGCGCTTCCCACCTGCAATCAGAAGATGCTGGGCGATCTCTGTCAGGAACGGTGTCTCAGCAACCGATACCTCTCTGAGACGGGACTCGACCATTCCCATGCGTTGCCAGACACGTGGAATCGGCACGAGATCCTGGAAGATCGGTTGGTCCAACGGCGACTCCGGGGAGGGGAATGTGGATGCTAACCCGTACGTTAGAAGTACCAGATGGCGAGGTCTCGCAGCGGATCTTGTGAATCCGTATCCTCGGCGTAGATGAACTGGGTACCTATACTCCGCGAGGCGCACCGGTAGTCGGAGCGCCACAGCCTTATGAGGGGTGACGAAACGTGTTCGAGCGCTTTACTGACAGAGCCCGCAGGGTCGTTGTACTGGCCCAAGAGGAAGCGCGCCTCCTGAATCACAACTACATCGGCACTGAGCACATCCTCCTTGGGCTCATTCACGAGGGCGAGGGCGTAGCCGCCCGAGCACTTGAGGGACTCGACATCGATCTTGAGTCTGTACGGACCCAGGTTGTCGAGATCATCGGTCAGGGCTCACAAGCGCCCACGGGGCACATCCCATTCACTCCACGAGCCAAGAAGGTCCTTGAGCTCTCCCTACGTGAGGCGCTCCAACTGGGTCACAACTACATCGGCACCGAGCACATCCTGCTTGGACTTATTCGTGAGGGCGAGGGCGTTGCAGCCCAAGTGCTTGTGAAGCTCGGAGCTGAACTCACCAAGGTCCGTCAGACGGTAATCCAACTGCTCTCGGGCGTCGAGGGCGACGAGGGCGAACGCTCAGGCGGTCATCCGGGCGGATCGGGCTCCAGAGGCGAAGGCTCGAAGTCAGGATCGGCCGTGCTTGACCAATTTGGGCGCAACCTCACACAGCTCGCCAAGGAGCAGGAACTCGATCCTGTGATTGGGCGAGCGACAGAGATCGAACGAGTCATGCAGGTGTTGTCACGCAGAACAAAGAACAACCCTGTCCTCATCGGTGAACCCGGAGTTGGTAAGACCGCAATCGTGGAGGGCCTTGCCCAAAAGATCGTCGATGGCACCGTTCCTGACACGCTCACGGGAAAGCACATCTACACGCTCGACCTCGGTGCACTCGTTGCAGGGTCGCGCTACCGCGGCGATTTCGAGGAGCGGCTCAAGAAGGTGTTGAAGGAGATTCGCACCCGAGGAGACATCATCCTTTTCATCGACGAGATCCACACTCTGGTCGGCGCAGGTGCCGCAGAGGGTGCGATCGATGCAGCGAGCATCCTCAAGCCGATGTTGGCTCGTGGCGAGTTGCAGACCATCGGCGCAACCACTCTCGAGGAGTATCGCAAGTACCTCGAGAAGGACTCAGCGCTCGAGAGAAGGTTCCAACCCGTCAAGGTAGAGGAACCCTCCGTTGCTGACACGATCAAGATCCTCGGCGGTCTGCGCGACTCGTACGAGGAGCATCACAAGGTCGAATTCACCGATCAGGCGCTTGTCAATGCAGCCAATCTTGCTGACCGCTACATCGCTGACCGCTTCCTGCCGGACAAGGCAATCGACCTCATCGATGAGGCTGGTAGCCGAATGAGACTGCAACGTTCCAATCTTCCCGATGACGTCAAGGAGATCGACGAGAAGATCGGAAAGCTCCGCACGGACAAACGCGAAGCGGTCAGCGCCCAACAATACGAACGCGCTGCCCAGTTGAGGGACCGTGAACGCGAACTGATTACGGAGCGGACAGATGCCGAGAAAGCAGCAGCTGACGACGGCCCGATCTTCAAGTCGACGATCGATGAGGAGGAGATCGCCGTGGTTCTCGCCCAATGGACCGGCATCCCCGTCCACCGGTTGACCGAGGAGGAGACGGCCAGGCTTATCAACATGGAGGATGAGCTCCACAAACGCATCATCGGCCAGACCGACGGCATTACGGCCGTTTCCAAGGCTATCAGGCGTACGAGGGCAGGGCTAAAGGATCCAAAGCGCCCCGGTGGCTCGTTCATCTTCCTTGGACCTTCGGGTGTTGGGAAAACCGAGACTGCCAAGGCACTCACAGAATTCCTCTTTGGGGAAGAGTCAGCACTCATCCAGATCGACATGTCCGAGTACATGGAGAAGCACGCTGTCTCGAGACTCGTCGGTTCTCCTCCAGGGTATGTCGGATATGACGAGGGGGGCCAACTTACCGAGGCCGTCAGGCGCAAGCCATTCTCTGTTGTGTTGTTCGACGAGATCGAGAAGGCGCATCCCGATGTGTTCAACATCCTCCTCCAGATTCTCGAGGACGGCCGACTGACCGATTCCCAGGGTCGCACTGTTGATTTCAAGAACACCGTCATCATCATGACGTCGAACCTGGGAACTGCTGAGCTTCGCAAGAGAATTGGCTTCTCGACCGACGATGAGGCTCTCAACTATGACAAGATGCGTGCAAAGGTCATGGATGCGCTCAAGAACCACTTTCGTCCTGAGTTCCTGAACCGTGTCGATGAGGTCATCGTCTTCCGCGAGCTCACGATGGAGGAGGTCAAGGCGATTGTCGACCTGCTGCTCGTGCGAGTCCGCGATCAGCTTGAGAGCCAGGCCCTCGACCTTGTCCTGACGGACGATGCCAAAGCGGTGCTCGCAAAGAAGGGCTACGACCCACAGCTTGGTGCGCGCCCGCTTCGTAGGGCCATCCAGCGACTCCTCGAGGATCCACTCTCTGAGAAGGTCCTCTTCAAGGAGTTCCCCGCCGGTAGCACGATCCTCGTGACAGTCGACGAAGAAGACGGTGAGAAACTCGCCTTTGAGGCGATCGAGACACCAGCCGAGCCGCCAGT
>JAMBLH010000223.1 GCA_023336875.1 Actinomycetes bacterium | reverse complement strand
CGGACCCCTGGATGTGGGCAGGAGAGATCATCGGATTGGCCTACCTTGTCTTCCTCTGGAGGTCGTCTGGCCTGAGCGACCTGTCTGCGAGACAAACGCTGTGGTCATCCGGAAGAGTCTCTGCCCCCATCGGCGAGAAATGACTCGGCCCGCAGCGTCCAGGCCCTGCGCGCCATTCTGATCGCGAGGACAGCCATCACAATTGCGAATACCTTGCTAAGTGTTTCCTCATCCATCGACAGCGCGAGCCTTGCGCCGCCGAGTGCGAAAAGCACGCCGAATCCGCCAGTGACGAACACAACCTTCCAGATCACGCGGTCAGCTCGGGAGTGAGCAACAGTACCGACGATCGACGTCGCGAATATCACAGCCAGAGACGTTCCTTGGGCTCCGAGCTGTGTGAATCCGAAGATGGAAACAAGCACGGGAACATAGATGATGCCACCACCGACGCCGAGAGCCGCGGCCAGAGATCCCGCGAATACTCCAAGAAGCACCAGACCGAGAATCTCGACAAGATCCATCAGAACCACATCTTGGCTGCCGCGGAGGCCAGGACCAGAGCAAAAACCGCAGCCAACAAATGTTCAGGCACCTTCTCCATCCACCGCGCACCTGCCCAGGCCCCGACTGCGGCACCCGCGAATACGATGGCCGCCGTCGACCAGTCGACGCTTCCGTTGCTGGAGAAAGCGTACAGGCCTGCAGCCGAGGAACCGACGATCGTTGCAACGGATGTTGCTGCGGCGGAATACTGATTGAGACCGACCAGGAGCACGAGGCCAGGGACAACGATGACGCCGCCACCGATACCGAGGAGGCCTGAAATGAACCCCGCGACGGAACCGACGAGCGCCGCTTTGTACCAGGGGAAATCCACGTCGATACCGTAGCGTCGTCCGGTTGCCGAACTCCACCGGTAACCTCGCGATGTGCTCACTAAAGCGCTTCCCCTTCTGATCCTTGCTGTCGTTGCCGCGGCCTGTTCCTCCGCGCCATCAGAGTCTGTCGGTCACGAAAACCCTGAACGGGCGGTTGTTGTTTGGTTCGGCGCCGTTGATGGCGGCGACGCAATCACCGCCTCGGGTGCGGTCAATAATGAGTCGCTTGCATTGATCCTTGGCATCGAGAACGACCTCGATTCCGACATGGTCGCCGACTATCTTGATTCCGGTGTTCCGCTCGATATTCAGGCAGCATATTGGTCATCGTTCTCAGCTGGATTCAGTGAGTTCTCATCGCGACCGATATCGACACTGACGGTTGGTGAGTCCGAGCGGTTCACGGCCGAAGGCGTTGAGTTCGCGAGTGTGCCTGTATCTGGCGGAGTTGGCAAGGACTCGGTTGTCATCGCCCGCATGACCCCTGGCGGGGCGTGGCAGGTCGACCTGGTCGCATCCCTCGGGGACGGATTCGCGCAGCTGCTTGCCAGTGAGTACGCCTCGCTTCCTGACAACGAGGGGGGCGAGCGCATCCGTGTGAGCTACACAACGGTGGTCGTGCCGTCCCTATGGGCCGCAATGGCCGATGGTAGCTTCGGCGATGATTTCACCCGCATTGCCCTTGCTCTCATTGAGGAAGTCGGCAGTGAGTCGTAACTCCCGCGACTGACCGTCCTGCTACAGATCTCTGAGAGCTGGT
>JAMBLH010000222.1 GCA_023336875.1 Actinomycetes bacterium | reverse complement strand
CGCGTCTGGTCGTTCGCGGAGCCTTTCGGTACGTCGAACGCAAACGACTCGCCTGGGAACCCAAGTACCTCGCAGGCGTCACCGTTGACCCTGCCCTCATCCGAACCCGTTACGACGGCGGCGTCTGCAGGGAAGAGCGTGATCGCCATCATCGCGCCGATTAGCGCGATCCCTAGTGCGACGAGCACTACTCGCCCAGACGTGTTGCGTGTTAATGCGCTCATTCTTGCCCTCCCTATTCGCGGAACCTCGCGCCAACCCGGCGACATCTACTGGACACGAATGCCAAAGTTCGCGGCATTCGAAGTGTGAGACATCCCCTCCAAGTTGGGCGAGGCGATTCCTTCCTGATTCAAGCCTGTGACGGAGCGTAGCGAAAATTTCGTCGCTGTAAAGAGGTAAATGCCGCGGCTCAATTGAGGCATCAATACAGTTGTCCCGCTCGCGAGTCGTTCGCAGCTCCTTTGGGCGGGAGCGGGTGAGGGGAATCGAACCCCCGTACTCAGCTTGGGAAGCTGATGTTCTGCCATTGAACTACACCCGCGAGGAGAGGAAGTGTACCGCTCGACTGTTCAGTTCAGAAGGCTGACCGCTCCCCAGATCGCAATAAGCAACCCGACTCCAAGCAGCCAGTACGCACGCCCGGCTCTGAACTCTCCCGACTCATCCTTAGGGGCTTTGCCTCGCGTGTGTTGGATGATCGCGTAGCCGTTGCCGATGACCATCGCCAAGCCGAGCGCCAGAGCGATCTGTTTGATCAGCAGGCTGAGGTCCAGAATCTCTTCCATTGACCAGACGGTACCCCGCAGCGGCCTTCTGGCGTCCACGTGGCCTTGGTTTCAACCGGTGAGCGATATATCGCCTGTGTGGACGCCAGAATCGTCGGTCGGTAATTTGTGGGGTGGATACGCTCATTGGTTATGCATAGACCGATGCCAGAACGAGATCCGAGGCCGTGGCGTACTTCTGCGCGCCGTGGATCGCTCTCCATGGTGCTTTGGGCGTTCGGGCTCGCTACGACCCTTCTGTTGGTCGGATTGTGGGGAAGGGCTGTAACCCACGACCAGGCAACAGTGCAGGAGTCCGCCCGTTCTGTCGTCAATGCTGAGATTGCAAGCGATCGCATATATAGCTGGATCGAAGAGGGCGTTGGGTCCGCGACCGAAGTCGATTCTGTAACTACCCAGAGGGTGATATCGGGGCTCAGGGACCATCCCGAGGTTGAACGGGCTGTTGATGCCCTGGTGGGACAGTTTATCGGGGCCCTCTTCTCGGCCGATGGCGGTGAGACGACCGTTGAACTTACTGACACCCTTGCTCCGGTGGTACCTCTCCTCGTGTTGGGTTTCGCGGCATTCGACGTTTCTGTGGACGAAGCAGTTGTGTCCGCAGCCCTCGTGGAGGCTGAATCCATCGATCTCGAGACCGGTGATATAGCCACCGTAGCCCGCGTGGTTGATAGTGCCAGGGCGCTGCTGTCACTCATTGTTGTGCTCTCCGCAGTGATTCTTGTCGTGACTGGTTCGACTGCGGTGTGGCTCTCGGAGGACAGTCTTGCGATGATCCGAACTCTCGCGACCAGGATCGTGCTCTCTGCCCTGTCATTTGCCGTTCTGTTTCGAGTGGCGTCCTGGGCGCTCGATCCCGACGGTGGGGGGAGCCCGATCGCCAGAGGTGGTTCCATACTTCTCGGCAGCAATTCGGACATCTTCTTCGCGGCCGCGTTCGCGGGTGCGGCGGTTGCCAGTGGAGTCGGCTGGGTCGCCTGGCGAAGGCGGCGGCGCGGTGGAGATTCCCTTCCGTCCTCCGAACAAGACACAGATACCAGGGAACTTGTCCTCAGCTGAGAAAGACCTGAGATTCTCTGCACGGTCCTGTCGCATTCGATAGCATCGATCCCAAAGGTGGAGGATCGATGAAGACATTCACAACACCAGGTGCAACATCGGTTGACCAGGAGGTCAATGTTGTTGCACAGCTTCTCAAGCGCGCCGACGAGGCTCCAGATCATCCGGCGCTGTCATACCGCGAGGGCGACACGTTCGTCGATGTTTCAACGTCTGACATGTGGGAGATGGTGCGGGATCTCGCAGCAGGGTTGGTTGCTGCCGGTGTGAGCAAGGGCGATCGTGTCGCCCTCCACTCCGGTACACGGATCGAGTTCACGTACTTCGACTACGCGATTTGGGCTGCGGGAGCTGCGACCACAACGATCTACGAGACGTCCTCCGTTGAACAAGTCAAGTGGATCCTCTCAGATTCGGGATGTGTTGCCCTCATCTCGGAGAATTCCGAGACATACCGCGTGTATCAGGAAGTAGCCGAGACGATTCCTGCGTGCGCAAATGCCTTCGTGATCGATAACGGTGCTGTCGAGAAGCTGCGGTCCATGGCGACGGACGCCACCCGAGCTGAAGTCGACTCTCGCGTCTCGAACATCGCCCACAACGATCTCGCAACGCTGGTTTACACGTCGGGAACGACCGGAATGCCAAAGGGCTGCGAACTCACCCACCTGAATTTCGCCTGGGAGGTGACCCAGGTGGAGGGATCACTCGCTGAGCTGGTTGGTGAAGGGAACCGAACGCTCATGTTCCTTCCCTTGGCGCACATCTTCGCGAGACTGGT
>JAMBLH010000221.1 GCA_023336875.1 Actinomycetes bacterium | reverse complement strand
CTCTCCCCCGGTGGGAGAGGCGGCGAGGAGCGTAGCGACGAGCGGAGAGGGGGATGCCGAATGGAAGCACACGCTTGGTTGTCAGTGCTAGCGGGGTGCCAAACTGGTGTAGAAACGCCTCAACCATAGGGCGAATCCCCCTCTCTGACCCTCGCTGCGCTCGGGCCATCTCTCCCACGAAGGGGAGAGAGTGAAGAATGGAGGGCGTCGCCGGCTACTCGCCACGGATGACCATCAAGGGAGAGACACTTCAGAACCCTGACACGACCGTCGCACTGTCGCGAGATACGACACCCTTTAGGGGCGGACGGGCGAGTCTTCGAGCCAGGGGGGACCGTGAGCCTGCGAACCTGGTACCCGAGGAATCGCCGCGACACCCTGCCGCTCACGCTCGCGGGTTCGCACTCCCCCCTAGATCCTCGCTGCGCTCGTCTCTTATCCCCCCTGAAGGGAGGACGCGCAAAACCCCGAGGAAGCTTGACCGAAGTCTCGCCCTCTCGGGGTTTGCTCCGAAGTGACAGTGTCACTCCAGTCCGGGCCTCGGCAGTCTCCCACCTTGCCCCGGTGGTTCCATCTCGCCTGGAGCCGAAGCTCCGATTGATCCGGAACGAGTCCCGTCTCTCCTGAGGCCGAAGCCTCTTTCGGTCCGAGACCGCATCTCGGGGCCGAAGCTCCTCGATGCGTCCCTGTCCAGAACCGAGATTCTGTCCAGGTTCGGAATTCCACCCGAAGGCTTCCTTCCAGTGACCTCGTGAAGGCTGGGCTCCCCCGTGAGGTCGTACCTCCCGCCGAAACGGTTGGTCGTGCGATCCGAGTCTCCCCGTCTCGCTGGCGGCCATCGGTTTCCCGATCAGATCACCGTGAGGTGAGCCAGCCGCCCTGCCCTCCAGACTTTCGCCCTTCAAGCAAGAGGGAAACTACGGACCGGCGCAACCTATCGCAAGCCAGAACGTTGGTTGCTTTTCGCGATATACAAATCGTTTTCGCGGCATCTTCAGATTCGTGTCGTACACGCCGGGTACAGTCCACACCATGGATACGAACACCACCGAAACCGCTTCTGACACACCTGCATTGGCAACGCTCTCCCCATCTCGGGCGAGCGACTTCAAGACATGTCCTCAGCTCTACAAGTTCAAGGCGATCGACAGGATTGCGACGGAGCCAACGATCCATCAGGCTCGGGGCACGACAGTGCATCTTGCGTTGGAGAAACTGTTCGAAGAACCACGGCAGGACCGGACACCTGAGCGTCTCTACGACCTCTTCAGACAGGCGTGGGCGGAACTCAAGCCAATCGAATACCCGGACCTGTTCGACTCGGTCGAGGAGGAGCAGTCCTGGGGTATCGAGGCCCTCAACATGCTGGCGACCTACTTCTCGATCGAGGATCCGACATCATTCGATCCCCAGGCCCTCGAGATGGATCTCCTCGTCGATGTTGACCACATGAAAATCAGAGGAATTCTCGACCGCATGGAGGAGGTGACCGAGATTGGTCCGGACGGCGCCGAGAGAACTGCCCTGGTGATCACTGACTACAAGACGGGCAAGGCGCCGGGCGAGCGGTATGCCAACAAGGCTTTCTTCGCTCTCAAGATATACGCCCTGCTCATTCGGATCTCGATGGGAGTGACCCCGACACGGATCCGTTTGCTCTATCTGAACGGTCCGACCGAATACACCATGGAGATCACGGACGGTCAACTCGACGCCATGGCGAAACAGCTCGCAGCCCTGTGGAATGCAATAGAGAAGGCGATCACCACAGACACATGGCCTGCAACGACATCCGCACTGTGTTCCTGGTGCGATTTCAAGGACACGATATGCCCAGCATGGGAGGACGAACGTCAGGCATCCGCGGAGACCGATGTCTGACGAATCCAGAGGCGGCGAAACGCTCACGTTGTCGCATCCCGCAGATAGGGAGAGGCGTGTCGGCCCTGAGGACTGGGAGTCACACCTGCCGCTCCCCGGCATGCCACAGATAGTCGTCGGTGGCCCTGGAACCGGCAAGACGCAGTTCCTCTGCGAACGTGTTGCATCCGCGATCGAAGCCGGTCATGCTGCACCAGACGAGGTCCTGATGCTCGCGTTCTCCAGGCGAGGTGCAAGCGACATCCGCGCAAGACTCCTCACCCTGCTCGGAAGCGATTCGCACCGTGTCACCGTTTCCACCTATCACGGTCTTGCGATGCGGATCGTTGAGGCGCACGCAGGTGATCTTGGATGGCATTCCCCACCCACAGTGCTCGCAGGCGTGGAGCAGGAGCACTTCGTTGCAGGCCTCCTGCGAGACGAAGTGGCCGAGACATGGCACCCGGCTTTTGCACCGATCCTCACATCAGATCAAATGGCGGCCGAGGTCACTGACTTCATTCTCCGGTGTCACGAACATCTACTCGACGCCTCGGACATCACAGCACACGGACGTGACCAGTGGCGGGGCCTCCCCGAATTCTTCGACAGGTACCTGAGCGTTCAGGTTGACACGGGCCGCACGGACTATGGCCGGATCCTCGCGGACGCCGTTCGGGCCGTTGAGTCATGGCCGGACATTGCGGCGCCATACAGGCTCGTGGCCGCCGACGAGTATCAGGACACATCACCCGCACAGGCACGACTACTGCTCGGCCTCGCAGCGAACACCCCTGAACTGGTGGTGGCGGCCGATCCCTACCAGTCGATCTATTCGTTCCGCGGCACAGATCTCAACAACGTCTTCGAATTTCCCGAGGCAACAGAAGCTGCACTTGGTATTCGAGCCGAGAGACTGGTGCTCACGACATCCCACCGTGTCCCTGAGGAGATCCTCTCATCCGCTGTATCGGTAACAGCACGAGAATTGCCTGGTGGCGCAGGAAAGGTCTTGAGCACTCGTACCGGTGGATCGGTGTCCGCCCACGTGTTCTCACTCGAGACACACGAAGCTGACTGGATTGCTGCCGACATCGAACATGTCCATCTAAAGGATGGCGTGCCTCTGGAACGGATCGCCGTCTTCATGAGATCTGCATCGGTATTCACCGGAGAGCTCACCAGAGCACTCGAGCGCAGGGACATACCCCACACGTTCGAGGAGTCACGGCTCTCGGACGAACCGATCATCCGATTCGTACGGGATCTGGTTGTCGCCGCGACATCAGATGACAACCATGATGAAGCAGTCAGGCGTGTGCTCCAGGGCCCGTTCATCGGTGTGTCTGCTGGCGCAATTGCCGGGATGGATGCTCGCCGCGCGCTTGGAGAGTCCTGGTCTGACATCGTTGCGGCAAGAGTGCCAAATGGAGAACCACTGGCTCGGCTTCTGTCTGACGCCGGATGGGCAGAAGTCGAACGCGCCCCCGTCGGTCTGTGGCATATATGGTTGTCACTCCCCCAGCTGGCTGACATCGCGACGGACCGAACGCGGACCGATGACGTGAGGGCATGGTCCGCCTTTGCCCAGGCACTGGACCGCCTCGAGGAACGCTCACCAGACGCGACGCTCCTCGATCACGAGACGATGATCGGGGGATCCGACTTCGAGGCGGCTCCCCTTTTCGAGTTCCGGACGGAGGACGCGCAAGGAGTCACAGTCACGACCCTGCACCGATCGAAGGGCACGAGCTTCGACGTCGTATACATCGCCCAGGCCGTCGAAGGGGCAATTCCTGACCTTCGAACGACAGACTCGATCCTCGGATCTCGCCACCTGAATCCTCATCTGCCGACCGACACTGCGTCGTATCGTGCGTTCAGGCTCGATGAGGAGCGAAGGCTTGCGTACACGGCGATGACCAGAGCATCCGCAAAGGTCGTTTGGACCGCAACCATGATCGAAGGCACGCAGGGCTCGGTGCCCAGCCGATTTCTCACACTCGTTGCTCCGGTAACCACAGCAAGCCACGACACTGCTCCTTTGACCCCGAGGTCATTCGAGGCTGCGCTCCGGCGACAGCTCAAGGATCCCCTGGCCACCGACGTGGAAAGGCTCGCAGCCGTCTCGATCCTCGCAGAGGGATCCATGCACGGTCTTGGGCATCCGCTCGACCGATACGGAGCACTTGAGCGGGGCACGGACGACGACATCGTGCCAGAGTCACTCCGAATGTCCCCCAGTCAGGCGAACACCTACGACGAGTGTCCAAGAAAGTACGCCGTCGACCGGTACCTGATGACCCAGACGGAACAAACCGACTACATGCGCTTCGGATCCCTCATCCATGAAGTGCTCGAGAATGCGGAACGCGAAGCAATTGACTCTGGGCGCGAGAGGGCCACTTCTGCGGAAGCGATCGAGTGGCTCACACGAGTATGGGAGGTCTCGGGATTCGGTGAGGACGCCGTGGGCAGGGCATGGCAACGTCGGGCAGTCAAGATGCTGAACGACATGTATCGGCTGTGGCCTTCATCGGCCCGACCTGTTGCCTTCGAGACCCCACTCCATCTCACGATCGCCGAGACGCCTTGGTATGGCATTGCGGATCGCATTGAGGCGATCGGAGAAGAGGTTGTGATCGTCGACTACAAGACAGGTTCACAGATGACCAGGGCCGATGCAGCCGAGTCGTTGCAGCTCGGGTACTACGCAATGGCGGCTGCAGAAGACCCGGACATCACGCAGCACGGCACTGTATCGGCAGCGGAGTTCTGGTATCCAAAGATCACCAACGCACATGCGATTGGAACTCGCGCGTTCGACATGGACAGCCTCGATACCGTCCGCGAAAAGCTCATCGAGATTACCTCGGCGATCCAGGATGAACATTTCGAACCCACGCCAGGGCCACAATGCGAGTCCTGCCACCTGGAGCTTGTCTGCCCTGCGCGGGCCGCGGGCGCAGAGGCATTCGCATGAGTCCGGAATTCGAGCCAACCGCTGAGCAGCGGGCGATCATCAGACGTGCCGACGAGCCGCTGCGTGTCGCGGCAGGAGCCGGAACGGGGAAGACGACTACGATCGTCGAACGCATCGGCTATCTCGTCGGTCGCGGCCTTGATCCCTCGAGGATCCTTGGAGTCACCTTCACGAACAAGGCTGCCGATGAACTCAACCACAGAGTCCTTCGCGCCATTGGTGGTGACCACGCCGACCGCGTCCCAGAGATATCGACGTATCACGGATTCGCCGCCTCGATCCTTGACGAATTCGGGGCCTACGCCGGGTACGATCGCGCAGCGATGCTCATGGATGATGGCCATCGAACGGAACTCGCCTCGCGAGTACTGCGAACCATCGACACGCCAGATCTCGATCTTACATCGCTCTCATCACGCCGGTCGGAGATGCTCGCGATTGCAGGAAGCCTCACGGAGAACCTCCTGGATGCGGACTCGGTGAGAAGCGTGGCACCTTCGGGGATTCAAAGTGTCGACCTGGACAGGGCCGATGACGCGACCCTGGCATGGAGGAAACGTCTCGCGCTACTCGACGCAGCCGAGGCCTTCGAAGCAGAGAAACGGAGGCTGGGACTCATAGAATACGGTGACCTCATTCGGCTCGCGGTCCAGGTCGTCGAGGACTCACCTGACGTTGCAGACGAGATCAGCGGCCGGTACGACGCCGTTGTCCTCGACGAGTACCAGGACACGGACCCCGCGCAGAGAAGGCTGCTCACAACGCTCTTTTCCGAACGAGTTCCCGTGACGGCCGTCGGTGACACGGACCAGACCATATACGAGTGGAGAGGAGCTTCGGCTGAGAACTTCGCCGCGTTCCCGAGGGACTTCCGGCTTCCCGACGGTGCCCACGCCCCAACCCTTCCTCTCAGTCAGAATCGGCGCTCAGACAGGATCATCCTCGATCTGGCGAACCGAATCCGTGATGAGATACCTCACGTCGACGGTGCGGAGGCCCTGTCTCCGGTATCAGGAGCGCATCAGGGTGAACTGGTCACATCGTGGTTCGATACGGATGAGTCAGAGGCTTCGTGGATCGCCGATCAGATCGCGGAGCACCACGATGAAGGGCACCGGTGGGGCGATACAGCCATTCTCGTTCGGAATCGCACCCACATCCGTTCCATCGTCGAAGCAATGGACACAGCAGGTATCCCATACGCCGTGGGCTCAATGGGCGAGCTACTCATCGTTCCCGAGGTCGCGGACCTGCTCGCTTGGCTTCAGATGATCGAGACCCCATCAGATGATGTGCCGCTTCTGAGAATTCTGCTCGGCGGCCGATTTCGAATTGGCATGACCGCCCTTGCGCGACTAGGAGCGTGGAGTAGATCCAAAGAAGGCAGCTCCCTGTTCGATGCTGCACTCAATGCTGACTCAATCAAAGAACTCGATCCGAGTTCGCTTTCGCGAATCCACACCTTCATGTCACTCCACCAGGAACTCATACGGAAGAGCCAGGTCGTTGGTGTGCCAGCCATCGTCGCAGCTGTAATCGAAACGCTCGGATACTGGGATGAGATTGCTGCCCTCGAGCCAGACGCAGCGTTGATCGCCGGTCTCAATGTTGGGCGATTCACGGATCTGGCGGACCAGTGGCGGCCGATTGAAGGTGGACCAACTCTTGGTGGTTTTCTCCGATACCTCGCTGCGTTGGCCGAGTCCGGACGAGCGGACGAACTCGCAGCTGAAACGCACATCCAGGCCGATGCGGTCTCCATCCTCACGGTGCATGGTGCCAAGGGTCTCGAATGGGACCACGTCTATCTCCCCGCAGTCGCGGACAAGGTGTTTCCCGGCAGCGCCCGTTCGTACGATGACCCAGATCGCATCTCCAAGGTCCTGCCGTATGAGTTGAGGCTGAACAGGGAGATCCATCTCGATGTCGTCGCTGCAGCGCCAAAGGAACGGAAAGAGATCCTCAAACGACGCCATCTGGATCAGGAGTGGAGACTTGCCTACGTTGCGGTTACACGCACTGCACACAGGTTGGTGATCAGCGGGCATGGGTGGGATGGAACCACAAAGAATCCTCGACAACCCTCCCCTCTCTGGACCATGGCGAACGAAGCTCCAGAATCCGAGGTCGGCGTGATCGAACCGGTCTCCGACTCGCAACCTCCCACACCGGCGTATACGGAGCCGCCAACGTCTCCCGATCCGTTGTTCACAGCCGGCCCTGCTGGCGCACTCAGACGGGCAGCCCATGATCCCGGTTGGGTCGAAGCTGAGCATCCTGACCTCGCAATCTCCGTCAGGGAGCGGATCACTCAACTTGAACTTCTCGTTGACGACCTTGCCACGCCCCATCTGGAGGAATCGCCGGATCGCTTCGCTGTATCGGTTACCAATCTCGTCACACTTGCGTCGTGCCCGAAGAAGTTCGAGTGGACCCATCACGATCGGCTGCCGCGCCGGCCCCGAGCCTCGGCTGTTCGTGGAACCGCGTTCCACCGACGCATCGAACTCCACAACCTCGGAGTGATTTCCTTCGATGACGCCCAGGACACCGCCCGCGACACTGAGGACAGGCCCTCGGCTCAAGCCAGCGAAGGCGAGAGAGCAGATCCGTGGAACATCTTCGAGCAATCCCGATTCTCGACGGAGACCCCGATCCATATCGAATCTCCGTTCGAGATTGAGGTCGGCGGGGGTTCGATCCGCGGAAAGGTCGACGCGATATACGATTCCGGCGACAACGCGTGGGAGATTGTTGACTACAAGTCAGGGAGACACAGAGACGATCCTGCGCTCAGGGTGCAACTCGAGGTCTACGCCCTTGCAGCTGCAGACGGGGCTCTCTCTGCCCAACCTCCAGAGGACATCGAGGTCACATTTGCGTACTTCGGTGACCACAAGCTCGTAGAGATCACCGAGCCTGTTGACGACGCATGGTTGAGCAAGGCGCGCAATCACATCGAAGCGCTGGTCGATCAGGGGGTGAGCGGACCATTCGAACCATCACCATCAAACGGCTGCCGCTGGTGCGATTTCCTCCATCTCTGCCCCGCAGGACTCCTGGAGGTCAAGGGTTCTTAGACGATCTGACCCTCATCTGTCTCCAGGATGATCGTCACTGGTCCTTCGTTGACGAGCGCAACTTCCATCCGCGCCCCGAACACACCCTTCTCGACTCCGATTCCTTGCTTCCTGAACCCCTCGCAGAGTGCTTCGACCAAGGGCTCGGCATCGGTGGGCGGTGCTGCCGAAGTAAACGACGGCCTCCGCCCTCTGCGAGCGTCTGCCAACAACGTGAACTGGCTTACAACAAGGATGTTGCCTCCAACGTCGACAATGGATCGATTCATCTTCATCCGATCATCCGCGAATATCCTTAGCCCGGCAGCCTTCGTCACGAGAACGTCGACATCGGATATTGCGTCGCCTGACGCGACGCCGACAAGAAGGAGCATCCCTATTCCAATCTCACCGACGACCACTCCATCGACTGTTACACGGGCTTCTGACACCCTCTGAATCACCGCACGCATCGCATCTCCACCGTTCTGTTACACGCCGAACCTACACTCGCCGCCATGATCTGGTCAGTCCTTCTCTCCGTTGCGCGCGGTTTTGTCATGGGAGCCGCGGACATCGTGCCGGGCGTCTCCGGCGGCACGATCGCACTGATATTCGGAATCTATGAACGGCTCATCGAGTCCGTTCGTGCAGGCTCCTCAGCACTGGGCAATCTCGCAACACTTGACTTCGCTGGTTTCAAGCGTTGGATGGGCAGGGTCGACTGGCTGTTCATCGTCCCGCTCGGCACGGGGATTCTCCTCGCTGTAGTGGCCCTTGCCAGCGTCCTCCAGCACCTGCTCGAGGAGCAGGCGGTTCTGATGGCCGCGCTATTCATGGGACTTGTTGCTGGTTCGATCGTCGTTGCCTGGGCGATGCTCAAGAGCCGCGACACGAAGCACATCTGGATCGCGATCGGTATCGGCCTCATCACGTTCATCGCGCTTGGGCTTCGCGGCGGAACGTCGGAGGACACCGTAGGACAGATCCTCGACCCCCAGTTGTGGGCTTTCTTCCTTGCGGGGGCGATCGCCATCTGCGCCATGATCCTGCCGGGCATCTCCGGCTCGTTCATCCTCGTTCTTCTCGGCATGTATGGGCCGCTACTCAACGCCGTGACCACACGAGACTTCCTTGCACTCGGGGTGTTCATCGTTGGCACGATCATCGGCCTCGCACTCTTCTCCCAGGTGCTCTACCAGGCCCTGAGGCTGCACCACGACACCGTAATTGCGGCGCTCGTCGGTCTGATGGCCGGGTCGCTGCGGATCCTGTGGCCCTGGCCCCAGGGGGTCGGGTCCACAGCCATCGGTGCGCCGAACAGCGATGTTCTGCTTGCAGTCCTCATCGCCGCCGCTGCGTTCGCCGTTGTGATCGTCGTTGCCCGTTTCGCTCAGAGACTCGAAGCAAGCGATCAGGACACACCCACGCTCGCCTGATCGCACCACGAACCTTCGATCATCCCAGCTCGATCACACCTTCGTCGACCAACGCCTCGATCTCTCCAATCGACAATCCTGAGTCCGATAGCACGTCTCGCGCGGCGTTCGATGCCACCGGGACCCCTGACAACGTGTGATCTCTTGCTTGGATCTGTGGGTGGTCGGCCGTTTCGGACATCGCCAACACAGCAGTGACACAAGCATCGGTCCCTTCAAACAGCGTCTGCCAGTGATCGCGGGTTTCCGTGACGAATACCGCTGAGAACACGTCCGCAAGCGAGGACCAATTGCCAGGGTCGAATCGGTTGGGAAGCAAGGACTCATCGAGTCCGAGACCTTCGACGAACACGGAGTAGAAGTGTGGTTCGAGTGCACCGACGGCCATGAAACGGCCATCAGATGTCTCATAGGTCCTGTAGAACGGTGCACCGCCATCGAGAAGGTTCGAGGATCGTTCCTCGACCCAGGCGCCGGCGCTGGCAAGGTCCCTGATCGGTGTCAACAGAGTCGATACGCCATCGATCATCGCTGTGTCGACGATCGCACCCTTTCCTGTGCGGGACCGTTCCACAAGTGCAGCAAGGATGCCGACCATCGCGTGCAACGTCCCGCCGGCATAGTCACCAAGCAGGTTCAACGGCGGAACGGGTCGTAAAGGTCCGCCCATCGCCTCGAGAGCACCGGTCAGACCGATGTAGTTTATGTCATGGCCAGCCATGGCGGCATAGGGACCGTTCTGGCCCCACCCTGTGAGACGAACGTACACAAGGCCTGGATTCGACTCGATAAAGCGCTCCGGGCCGACTCCAAGGCGTTCTGCCGTGCCGGGCCGGAACGCTTCGATCAGAACGTCAGCAGAGTCGATCAGCGAGCGCACCACCTGGCCACCAGCCTCTGATTTGAGATCGATCGCGATCGTTGGACGAGGACGCACGCCGATCTCGGTCAAGGGCGTATCCAACGTGTTGGTGGACTGGGAGATCCGCTCGATTCGTATTACTTCGCAGCCCATCTCAGCGAGCATCGTGCACGCGAGCGGCGCAGGACCAAGGCCGGCCAACTCGACCACTCGGATTCCTTCGAGCGGCTTCGGGTGCCGGTCACTCACAGCCAGCCAGTCACAGCGAGCCGACGCGCTGGACCACAAGGTCAAAGAAACGTTCGGCATCGACTTCGGTCATTATCGTTGCGTTCGGCTCGGCATCGGCGATCTCATAGGTATTGCCGATCGTCTCCTCGTTGACATGGTCGATCGCGACATGCGCAGCGTGGCCTGTAAACAGCGTTGGATCCACGAGATACGCGATCACACAGGGATCATGAAGCGGAGCGCCCGCGATGTCATACTTGTCGACGTCGTAGCGTTCGTAGAACCTCAACATGCCAACAGCAGCGACAGCCACGTCGGTCCCGAACGCGTCCAACGCCTCAATGTGTCGGGGCAGCATCAGCGCTCTGTGCGTGACATCAAGTGGGAAGATCGTGAGCGGCACGCCGGAGGTGAATACGACATGGGCCGCATGTGGGTCCACGTAGGCGTTGAATTCAGCAAGTTCTGTCGTGTTCCCCGGTTCGGTGAATGCTCCACCCATCCACAGGATCTCACGAATCCTTGGAATGATCTTCGGCTCCTTGGCGATAGCCATACCAATATTGGTGAGAGGACCAACCGGACATAGTGTGACAGAACCATCCTCGGCTCCAAGGCAGTAGTCGATGATTGCATCGACACCGTGTTTCGATGACGTAGCAACGGAGGCCTCGGGAAGTTCAGTCCCATCGACACCGGTGGGGCCGTGGACATATTCGGCGGTGAACAATTCCCGCAGCATTGGACGTTCACAGCCGCGATGCACAGGGATGTCCTCCCGACCTGTCAGCGCGAGAAGCCCATGGGCATTGTCGGTGACAAGGGGCTGGGGAACATTGCCTGCCACGGTCGTGATGGCGTCGATCTGCAACTCGTCGGATGCGAGGGCAAGCAGGATTGCGATTGCGTCGTCCTGCCCCGGATCCGTATCGATTATCAATGATCTCTCCTTCATTCCTACTCCCCTGACGCGCGTTCCACTCGATACACCGTACCTCCGAGCAGGACCACATAGAGTTCGCCGTCACCGCCAATACCGAAACCCGACACACCCGAAACAGAGCCTGTCATCGGTGTCCAGTCATGGTCGCCCGTTTCGAGTGAGTAGCTACGGATGAATCCGGAACAGAAGTCCGAGTAGAAGAAGTGCCCGTCCAGTTCCGGGATTGCACGGCCTCGATATACGTATCCACCTGTGATCGAGCAGCCATCTTCATGGCCATACTCGCTCACAGGGAGAACGAACGGGTCCTTGTCGCACTCGTCATCCCGAAAGCACTCTGAACCCTCCATGACCGGCCAACCAAGGTTGGCAGCTCCATCATCCGTGCGAAGCACCGATATCTCCTCAATCTTGCCCTGCCCGACGTCCGCGATCCACACATCCGCTCCTGCGGTGTCGCCCGCAATCGGGTCGAAGGCGAATCGCCAAGGGTTGCGCAGACCTGTCCAATACACCTCGGGCGCGCCGTCAACACCGTTCCTGTATGGATTCAGCTCTGGAACATCGTAGGGAGCGTCATTGCTACCAGGAACACTGATCCGCAGCATCGAGCCAAGCAGCGTTTGGAAATTCTGGCCATTCTCGAAGACGTCATCAGCTGCGCCCCCATCTCCCATGCCAATCCATAGGAAGCCCTCAGGTCCAAAGGCGATCATGCCACCGTTGTGATTCTCCGCCGGTTGGTCCACCGCAAGAATCCTCACCTCACTCCCCTGGTCGAATACGCCATTGCTGACAACGAACTGCGATATGACGGTCTGCCCGCTCGTGTCGACGTAGTTGACGAATGCAAGACCGTTCTGATCGAACTCCGGATGAAAGGCGAGGCCCAGGAGCCCCTGCTCACCCGCGAACTTCACCGAACCTCGAATATCAAGAGCCACTGCATGTCCCCCGCCCTCGGACTGACCATCAGCGCGAACGATTCGGCCAGGCTGTTCCACCACATAGTCCGTGCCCCCTGCTGGGTCAGCGACCAGAAGAACGGGACTCTCAAAACCCGAATCCACCTCGGTCAGCATGATCTGGAGCTCGGACAGCGGCACAGTCGTTTGCGCCACCTCAGAAGTGGTCGACGCCTCTGTCACCTGGGTCGTTGAGACCAATACGCTTGCCGTGCTCGTCGTCAACGCTGATTGAGCGGTCGTGGTTGTCGTGTCCGCCACGTTCGACGTACACCCGACTACCACCAGCGCCAGCGCCACGAGACCTACGTAACCAACCCGCTCCATCCGTGAAGCGTACCGCTCTGTACAGCCTGACAACTGATAGCTGGCAGCCGAAGGATGCTCACTGACAGCTGCCTACTGGAATGCAACATCCTCCTGATCGGTCAGGAATTCATAGATCTCGACCATGTCCACACCAGGGATCGTCTCGACGGGCATGGCCGCGAGAACGTGGCTATTGGGACGAACCGATGGCCACGCATTCCCGTTCCAGCGTTCCGCCATTTCGTCGCTCACGGTCCGACAGCAGTCACCTTCGGGGCATTGGGACACGGAGCGCCGATCCGTGTTCCAACCTCTGAACCACTTCGCGTCCTCAAAGCGCGCTCCCACGGTGATGGCCCGAGGAGATTCGTCCTCTGATTCAACGAAGGTCGCACACCAGAATGTGCCGGCCGACGTATCGGTGTACTGATAGTGGATCGTATAACGGGCGTCAGAAACAAACGCTTGGCGAGTTCCCCATTCCCGACACAGGCGTTGACCCTCGATGGCTCCGGCCGAGTTCTTGGGAAATGGAACTCCGTTGTTCGAGTACGCCTTCCAAATGATTCCCTGGTCATCCGATCTCACGAAGTGTGTCCCAAGTTCGAGGTGTTCGGTTGCGAGATTCGTAAAACGGTGGCCTGCCATCTCATAGGACGCAAAGAAGCGATCCTTCAGGTCTTCAACCGAGAGATTTCGATCGACCTTTGCGTTCAACAGGAATGGGACAGCGGCTGCCTCCGGCAGCAGGACTGCACCAGCGAAGTAATTTGCCTCGACGCGCTGAGCGAGGAACTCGGAGAAGTCCTTTGGATCTGGGTGGCCGAGTGCAAAGTGGCCGAGCGTCTGTAGGATCACCGAGCGAGAACTCTTGGAATCGAAGCTGTCGCGGCCGTGTACGTAGATCTTTCCGTTCGCCATGTCCGTCACCGATCTCACCGATGCCGGCACCTCCGGCGTGCGGATGACCTTGAATCCAAAGTGACTTGCCAGCGCGTTCAGGTCGCCCTTCGACATCGCCCCCTGACCCTCGAAACCGATAGCCCTAACGGCATCCGCTGCGATCGCCTCGATGTCACCGAAGTAGTTCCCACGTTCGGTCATCTCAGCGCGTAACTGCGCGTTGGCAGCCCTCGCCTCGTCACGCGTGAACGGCGCAGCAGCGTCTCGGCCCCTGAGTTCCGCGTAGAGGCGCACGATGTGCTCGAGTACAGCATCGGGGACGCGGGTCGTGGGTTTCAGATACGGAAGGCCGAGATCGCGGTACGCCTGGTCACGCTGGGCACGTTCGATCGTGACTTCAAGTTCAGCCCGCCTCGAAGGCGCCTCAACCGACATCAGGTCAGAGACATCCACCCCGAGGGCTACCGACAGATCGTTGATCAGACCCAGCTTCGGTTCCTTCTTCCCATTCTCGAGAAGAGAGAGGAATGGGGCGGGTCTGGATACCTTTCCTCCCAGATCATCCAGTGTCATGCCAGCTGCTTTTCTGTAGTGCCGAACCCGTTGTCCGAACACCAGAGGGTCAATTGTCGCCATCAAGAACTCTGTTTCGTAGGTATTTGCAGAACATTCGCACTTCTTATCATGGCATAGATTTGCGTTTCTATCAATTTTGCCGTTTCCTATGCGCACCAACGAAGGGCAACCGTGCACGACATACAGATTCTTGGGCAGAACGCATCGGGTTTCGATGCGGCTCTCTCACAGGCCGCACTCGATTTTGTGGCCGACCTTCACGCTCAGTTCGATGGCCGCCGCAGGGCGCTGCTCGCATCTCGCGACGATCGCCAGAAAGCGCTTGATGGCGGCGCCGCGTTTGAGTTCCTCTCCGAGACGGCCGACGTTCGGAACGGATCCTGGGTTGTCCGACCTGTACCAGAGGACCTCTTGGACCGGCGATGCGAGATCACAGGACCCACAGATCGCAAGATGGTGATCAATGCCCTCAATTCCGGGGCGAAGGTGTTCATGGCCGACTTCGAGGACTCGAACTCACCGACATGGGCGAATATGGTTGGCGGACAGGTCAGCCTGTTCGATGCAATACGCAGAGAGATCGACTTCGCCGCCGATACCGGCAAGTCCTACGCCCTCTCGCCTGACATTGCAACGCTCATGGTGCGACCACGCGGATGGCACCTCACGGAATCCGGTATGCGGGTTGACGATCAGCCGGTGTCCGCGTCACTCTTCGACTTTGGCCTCTACTTCTTCAACAATGCGGCGGAACTCCTGTCTCGCGGTTCAGGTCCCTACTTCTATCTTCCCAAGCTCGAAAGCCATCTTGAGGCGAGACTGTGGAACGATGTCTTTGTCTACTCCCAGGAGCAACTGGGACTGGACGTTGGCACGATCAAGGCAACAGTCCTGATCGAGACGATTCCTGCGGCGTTCGAGATGGACGAAATCCTCTATGAGCTCAGGGACCACTCAGCCGGTCTGAATGCCGGGAGATGGGACTACATCTTCTCTGTCATCAAAAGGAACCGCACCACCGAGGGCTTCGCCCTACCGGATCGTGGCCAGATCATCATGACGGTTCCCTTCATGCGGTCCTACACGGAGCTTCTTGTCCAGACCTGTCACAAGCGGGACGCATTTGCAATGGGCGGCATGGCGGCGTTCATTCCGTCACGATCCGACGAGGAGATCAATCGTCTCGCCTTTGCGAAGGTGAGCGAGGACAAGATGCGTGAGGCAGCCGACGGCTGCGATGGCACGTGGGTGGCGCATCCGGATCTTGTTCCTCTGGCGACTGAGATCTTCGACGAGGTGCTCGGTGACTCTCCGAACCAGATCTCGCGGAAGCGACCAGAAGTATCCGTTTCGGCCGAGGATCTGACGACATTCGTCGTTGAGGGCGGAACCATCACCGAAGGGGGCGTGCGACAGAATGTGGACGTGGCCATCCAGTACATCGCCTCCTGGTTACGAGGCACAGGAGCCGCTGCGATCTACAACCTCATGGAAGATGCTGCAACCGCTGAGATATCTCGATCACAGATCTGGCAATGGGTGCATTCCGGTTCGTCCACAGCTGAGGGAGATCGGATCACACCCGCATATGTGAACAAGATCGCAGACGAGGAAACGGACCGACTTCGGGTCGAGCTCGGCCACGACGTGTACGACGGAGCTCGGTTCGAGGAAGCCCGAAACCTGTTCACCGAAGTAGCCCTTGCCGATGACTTTCCTGATTTCCTGACCATCCCCGCCTACGAGATCCTCGAACACTGACACGATCGATGAGCACTGGAGCACCCATGACCAACGACGGAACCATCGCGCTGAGAGCCGAAGAGATCAGAAGCGATTGGGAGACCAATCCGCGCTGGAACGGTATCGAGAGGGACTACTCACCCCAGGATGTCGTCCGACTACAGGGCTCGTTCCTCGAGGCCCACACCATTGCCACGATGATGTCAGAGCAGCTTTGGCAGAAACTGAACGAGGAGGACTACATCAGTGCCCTCGGGGCAATGACCGGTGGACAAGCCGTACAGATGGTGAGAGCGGGCCTACAGGCGATCTATCTCTCCGGGTGGCAGGTCGCGGCAGACGCGAACCTCGCAGGTTCCGTGTATCCGGATCAATCGCTGTACCCAGCAAACTCCGCGCCTGAGCTCGTACGGCGAATCAACAATGCACTACAGCGTGCGGACGAGATCGAATGGTCCGAGGGGGATGACCGCGGGAACTGGATGGTCCCGATAGTCGCCGATGCTGAGTCCGGTTTCGGCGGGGCACTCAACGTGTTCGAACTCACGAAGGCGTTCATTCAGGCCGGTGCTGCTGCGGTTCACCTGGAGGATCAGCTCTCCTCGGAGAAGAAGTGTGGCCACATGGGAGGCAAGGTGCTCGTGCCCACCTCCCAGCATGTGCGCACGCTGAAGTCCGCGCGGCTCGCCGCAGATGTGATGGGCGTCCCGACACTGGTGGTCGCAAGAACCGACTCGCTGGGCGCGTCGTTGCTCACGACCGATGTCGATGAACGAGACCGTGAATTCCTTACCGGCGACCGAACCGCTGAAGGCTTCTACGAGGTCGACAACAGCCTTGACGCTGCGATCAGCAGAGGACGTGCGTATGCACCGTACGCGGATCTGATCTGGTGCGAAACATCGACGCCTGATCTCAGCGAAGCAGCGAGGTTCGCTGACGCAATCCACGACGAGTATCCAGGAAAGATGCTCGCCTATAACTGTTCTCCATCGTTCAACTGGAAGCGCCATCTTGATGACGCAACGATTGCTACCTTCCAAAAGGAACTTGGTGCGATGGGCTACCGGTTCCAGTTCATCACCCTTGCCGGCTTCCATGCCCTCAACGCAACGATGTTCGATCTTGCCAAGGGCTACTCGGAGCGCGGTATGGAGGCGTACGTTGAACTCCAGGAGGCAGAGTTCGCAATGGAGAGCTCTGGCTACACAGCAACTCGCCACCAGCGAGAGGTCGGTGCCGGATACTTCGACCAGGTATCCCAGATCATCTCCGGCGGCCTCTCATCAACCCTGGCCCTCGAAGGATCAACAGAAGCGGACCAGTTCTATGACAGCTGAGCAGCG
>JAMBLH010000220.1 GCA_023336875.1 Actinomycetes bacterium | reverse complement strand
GCGACGAGGTCCCCCGGCACGGCTGGGGCTCTACAGTTCGACAGGAGGGACGGGCCCGCGTCCACTGGAATGTTCTTCCTGGTAGGCCCGCGCGTCCTGCATGGTCTCGCTTCGTGAAAGCCGCCAAACCAGGTAGATGATCAAACCACCAACCGGCACCAAGATGAGGGCCAAGGCCCAAACAACCACCTGCCACGTCTCCATCGTGTGCCGATGCCGATAGAGATCGACCAGACCGACTACGACGAGCGCGAGCAATAGCAATGAACCCGCCCCTGCAATCCAAATCATGCAAAACCTCCCAAACACTGCCGGGATCACACAGTAGCCGACCGCCGGAGCGTCGGCATACCCAACGAGATGGGGCCAAGATCGGTTTTCCGTCGACAAGGACCGGGAAGGTCACAACTGACCGCACACGACATGCGGGACCATGAAGTCTCTACCATGCAACTTCGTCGCATCCTGTGTGGGACTCGGGCTCGATCTGTATGGTGGCGTGGTCGATCCCGAACTGACTCGACAGCACGTCGCGTGCCGCGTCAAGCGTGGAATGGCTCTCCGCACCGTCACTGATCACAAGATGAGCGGTTGTGGTGTGCATATCAGATGTCAACGTCCAAACGTGCAGATCGTGCACCTCGACCACGGCAGGAAGGCTCTCGAGGATATCTTGCATCTCCTCCACATCGATCCCGACTGGGGCGACCTCCATGAGAATCCGTATCGCTCTTCGTGCAAGTGAGAAGGCTCTCGGCAAGATGAACAGTCCGATGGCGATTCCGACGATCGCATCAATTGTCATCCAACCGGTCAGGACGATCACCACACCAGCAACGATAACGCCCACCGATGCCAGCGTATCGCCGAGCACTTCCAGAAAGGCTCCCTCCACGTTCAGAGATTCCTTCGCTCCCTTCCTGAGAAGTCCGAAACTGATGAGGTTGACGATCAGTCCGCCAATCGCCACGATAATCATGAGGTCCGAGTCGATGTCGCCGGGATTCCTTGTCCGCGCAAGCGCCTCCACGATCACGTACGTCGCTACTCCCAGCAGCAGGACCGCATTGGCGAGAGCAGCGAGGATCTCGATCCGGTACAGTCCGAACGTCTGCTCCGAATTCGGTCGGACTCGCTTGGAAACCACCGCAGCAGCGAGGGCCATCCCAAGGCCGAGGGCGTCCGTGGCCATGTGCCCCGCGTCCGCGGTCAGAGCCAATGACCCGCTCGCGATGCCCGCGACGAACTCCACGACTGCGAATGAGAGGACAAGTCCGAAAGCGATCGCGAGCGGCCTGGTGAACTCGCTGCTGCCGGTTCCATGGCCGTGTCCGCCGCTCACTGTCAGTCCTTGTGGTTATGGAGGTAATGCTCAACGGCGACATCGAGCAGAACATGGACATGGGAGTCGGCAACTGAATAGAAGATCTCTCGTCCGTCACGTCTGGATTTAGCGAAGCCAGCCAGCCTGAGATTGCGGAGTTGATGACTCGTGGCCGATTCCGATGTGCCAACCAACTCAGCGATTGCACCGACACACATCTCCCCACCCTCGACAAGTGCGTAGATGATCCGCAGACGGTGCGGGTCAGACAACAGCTTGAACTGTTCGGCGAGATCGAAGGCCGACGCATCATCGAGCAAGCGGTCGTCCGTAATAGGCGGGGCGTGTTGGTGTCTTTCGGTCATCCATATCATTATATGAACACCTGCTCATATATGCAGCTAGGTTCAACCGCCGATCAACGCCCGCATGAAGAAGAGGAGGTTTGGAGGACGTTCAGCCATCCGGCGGGTCAGGTACGGATACCAGGCTTCGCCGTAGGGGACGTAGATCCGCATCTCGTGTCCCATAGCCACAAGCTCGGCCTGGCGGTCTCGGCGGATCCCGTAGAGCATCTGAAATTCCCACGGTTCACTCCGATGCTTGGACGAGGCAAGAATCTTCGCCAAACGGGTGTCATCGTGGCTGGCAATAGCGGGCTTGACACCAGGCGTTTCCATCAGGAGCGCTCCGAGACGGTCAAACGATGCATCCACTTCTTCCCGTGTTTGATAGGCAACCGCTTTCGGTTCCGCATACGCACCCTTGCAGAGGCGGATATGACCACCAAGGGGAACAACGCGATCGAGGTCGGCTGCTGTCCGGAAGAGGTAGGACTGGACGGCAACGCCAAGATTTCCGTACGTGCTCTGCGCTCCAACGTAGAGGTCAAGTGTCGTCTGGGTGTATCCAGACTCCTCCATGTCGATGGTGACAGTCGTCCCCGCACCAAGAGCAGCGGACGCAATCTCGTCAAGGTTGCGGGCTGCGACACCGTTGTCGATGCCCATACCGAGTTGGGTGAGCTTTATTGAAATGTTCGCATCGAGATCGTTCCTTGCGATTTCTCCAAGACACGCGAGATAGGAGTCGCGAGCTGCTTCAGCCTCCCTGATTCGAGAAACATGCTCTCCCAGGTGGTCAAGGGACACGCGCATCCCGCTTGCGTTGAGAACCCTCGTAACCGCAATTGCGGACTCCAAGGTATCGCCTGCAACGAACCGTTCTGCCACTGCTCGCCCGACGGGAGTCTCTGTGATCATCTTCCTTGTGATGCTCCGGTCGGTAACAGCCAACATGGCCGAGCGAATCACTGGTCAGATGCCCTTTCTCCAAGCTCTCTCGACCGTTCGGCTGCGGATCGGACGGCATTCTCGATCAGAGCACGGAAGCCACCGTCCTCAAGGACGTGCATTGCCGCCGCCGTGGTCCCCCCTGGTGAAGTCACCTCTCCGCGGAGCCGAAAGGCTGACTTGTCCGAAGTCAATAGCAGTTCGCCAGCACCTCGCATGGTCTGGTGAACGAGTTTCTCCGCGGCGTGATGGGGAAGTCCTTCACGGATCGCCGCCTCGATCAGCGCCTCAGCCATGAGGAAGACGTACGCAGGCCCAGTCCCCGACACCGCCGTGACTGCGTCGAGCAGATCCTCAGATACCTCAAGGGTTTGGCCCACTGCACCAAGAACAGCCTGCGCACGGTCCGATTGCTCCTCACCGACCGCAGAACCAATCGTGAATGCGGTGATGCCGAGATCGACGGCAGATGGAGTGTTGGGCATGGACCTCACCACAGGAACATCGGGTAGCGCATTCTCGAAGACCGCAACAGGCACACCGGCAGCGATGGATACAACGACCTGATCGAGCGTCACGACATCTGCAATCTCACGAAGAACTGTCTGGACGTCCTTTGGCTTCACTGCCACGATGAGAACTTCCCTGTCAACAGCTGCTTCAGAGAGCGAGAAAGTTGTTGCGGACCCGGTTGTGAATTCAAGTTCTCGGGCCCGTTCTGGTCTGCGAACGGCAAGTCGAATATCTGAGGGTTCCCACCCGGCGCGCAGCAGGCCGAGGGCAAATATTTCACCCATGGATCCAACTCCGAGGATGCCTACTGTGGGCCGTGTCATGGGATGGAGGATATCGCGGCAGCGAAGCGTTTGGTCATGACCGCCTCGAACCCAACCAGGCGAACCGATCTCAGAGACCCACCCTCAGACGCCAGGTACTCGTCTGCAGCAGCGGCGATC
>JAMBLH010000219.1 GCA_023336875.1 Actinomycetes bacterium | reverse complement strand
GTTTGCTACCTTGACCACCAGTCCCGCCGATTGGAGCTCTCGGAGTCGGCTGGTGAGCAGGCTCCGCGGTATTCCTGGAGCCTGGTCGACGAGACTGTTGTAGCTGGACGATCCGTTGAGCAGGCTGCGGACAATTATCGGTGTCCACCGTTGAGCCAGAATCTCTGATGTTCGGGCGATGGGGCAGTACTGGGCGTATGTCTTCACCGAGCAAGTATCGCGCTCTACATACCTCATATCTAGTCCATTTTTTGTTCTAGTCCGGGCAGCTGAAACCACGCATTATCCAAGAGCAGATTCGGACAACCAAGGGAGAATCTTGTGACAGTACCGATGGACGGACACGACGTGCATCTCTCGGAGGCCTTGATCAGGGACTTTGCCATATCGTTGAAGGGCAGCCTGATAGGTCCGTCTGACAACCAGTACGACGAGTCTCGAGCGATCTGGAATGGGATGATCGACCGAAGGCCGGCGCTGATCGCTCGCTGTCTGGATTCGACAGATGTGGCAGCTGCAGTGGATTTTGCACGATCCAACCACATCTGCCTGTCTGTCCGCGGAGGTGGTCACGGTGTGGCCGGCAACGCCGTCTGTGACGACGGGCTCGTCATTGATTTGTCAGGGATGGCGTCAATCGATGTGGATCCGGAACGTCGGACGGTCGGGGCCGGGGCTGGCGCATTGCTCGGGGATCTCGACCGCACCACCCAGCAATTCGGCCTCGCCGTACCCGCCGGCACAGTGAGCGAGACAGGGATTGCTGGTTTGACTCTCGGGGGCGGAATGGGCTGGTTATCACGCAGATATGGCCTCACATGCGACAATCTGATCAGCGTCGAGATGGTTACTGCAGGTGGTGAAGTCCTCCGCGCTGATGATTCTTCGCATCCCGATCTGATGTGGGGGCTGAGGGGCGGTGGCGGCAATTTTGGGATCGTGACGAAGTTCGAGTACCAGGCCCATCTGGTTGGCCCAACCGTTCTCGCGGGTTTTCTGCTTCACCCAATCGCGCGGGCCCAGGAGTTCTTTGATTTCTACGGCAGGTATACGGCTGACGCACCGGAGGAGCTAACGACGATCGGGGTCATTCGCATCATGCCCCCTGTTTCGTCCGTGCCCACCGACCTTCAAGGTGTGCTGGTCGCGGGAACGGGCGTGTGTTGGAGTGGTGACATCGATCAAGGACGACGGGTACTGGAGCCGCTTCGAAACTACGGGGCGCCCCTGAGCGATACAATCGCACCGATCCCGTTCGTTGAGCATCAAGCGATTCTCGACCTGGGTGTACCGGCAGGTCTCCACTACTACGAGAAGTCCGAGAACCTTCCTGCCCTTACCCCAGACCTAATCGAGGTGCTCGTGCACCATGGCGAACAGGTGTCGTCTCCCTACGCTTTCGTCGGCCTCTTCCAACTCGGAGGACAGGTCGAACACGTCGCCGAAGATGACGCCGCATACACACAGCGCGATGCCGCCTATTCGCTGATTATGAGTGCAGGCTGGGAGGCTCCGGGCAAGGCAGACATCCACACGAATTGGGTTCGTTCCTTTTGGAAAGCGGTACAACCATTCTCAATCGGGGGCGGGTACATCAACTTCATGTCCCATGACGATGGCAATGATCGAGTCGAAGCAGCTTACGGATCGTCCAAGTACGCACGCCTGACAGAGCTGAAGAACCGATACGACCCCAATAACCTCTTCAGACTGAACCAGAACATCAAGCCAACTCAGCGCGTCTAGCTCTTCTGGCGTCGATTCCGGCGATATATCGCCGGAATCGACGCCAGAAGAG
>JAMBLH010000218.1 GCA_023336875.1 Actinomycetes bacterium | reverse complement strand
CTCGATCAGTGGCAGCCTCCGACTGGCCGCGACATCCTGGCGGCCGCGATCAGCAATCAGTCGACCAGTGATCTCCTCTTCGAGCTGCGCTCGTACCTCTTCTACCAATGCCTCAGCACGCTCCCTCTCGATGCGCTCATCGATCGCTCCGCTGCCTGTCGGGTAACCGATGGCGACGATCAGTCGTGCTAACAGTTCATCGCCGTCTATTCTTCGAAGCACACGATGTGCGTAGTACGTCCCCCCGACAGGTCGCCCCGGCTGCATCCCCGCATACCTGTCAACGGCTTCTGCGATGAGCCTTCGCAGCTGGTCACTGTTTCCTGACATCAGAGCCTCAACAAGCGGGTCGAGGAGGGAGTCACCGCCTCCAGAGCCCCCGCCACCACCGGAGTCGCCATCGCTGCCGGTGCTGGGGTCGGCGTCATCCTCAATAACACCAACTGGTTCCAGCCCGAAGTACACGTCGAATGCCCTATCGAATGCCCTGTAGTGCCGTGGACTCTTCACAAGAGTTGCGCCGAGCATTGCGCGAAGGTTCTCCCTTGTCCGAAGATCGGTGTGTTGCATCGCCTCAGCAGCATCAATGGCTTCAACCATCGAGACTGGAATCCCGATCGTCCTCAGTTCGTCCACGAACCGGGCAAGTATGGAGATCACTTCGCCTGCATCTCATCCCCGAGCTCGAGAGACAGATCCTTGGCTGTTCGCTCGATGTCGGTCTGATACTTCAGTAGAACGTTCAACGTCGATGCTGTTGCCGCGTCGTCCAGCTCCTCTATGCCAAGTGCCAAAAGGGTACGTGCCCAGTCGATGCTCTCTGACACAGAGGGAGCCTTGCGAACCGGGATCTGGCGAATGGACGCGACCGTTCGAGCGATCTTCTCGGCAAATCGCTCCGGTAGATCCGGCACTCTCATCTCGAGGATCGCCTGCTCTCGCTCGATGGTCGGATAGGGAATGTGCAGGTAGAGACATCGCCGCTTGAGCGCCTCAGAGAGCTCTCGTGTGTTGTTCGAAGTCAACACAACGAGTGGCCGCGTTACTGCCTGGATCGTTCCAAGCTCAGGGATCGTCACCTGATACGCGTCCAACACCTCAAGAAGAAGGGCCTCGGTCTCCACCTCAATACGATCTGTTTCGTCGACAAGCAGCACCACCGGCTCGCTCGATCTGATAGCGGTCAACAACGGCCGTTCGAGGAGGAAGGATTCGGAGAATATGTCACCTTCGAGGTCGTCCCATTGGGCACCCTCATCAGATTGGAGGCGCAAGAGTTGCTTGTGGTAGTCCCATTCGTAGAGGGCCTTGGCCTCGTCGAGACCCTCATAACACTGGAGGCGCACAAGTCGGCGTCCGGTGGCCTCGGAAAGAGCAAGCGCGAGCGCGGTCTTCCCTACCCCCGCTGGGCCCTCAGCGAGAATGGGCTTATCCAACCTCGACGCCAGGAAGACAACCTGAGCAATCCGATCGTCGGCAAGGTACCCAGCACCCTCAAGGGCATCTCTTACGTCTGCAGGGGAATTCCAGTTCTCGGGCATGGAAGAAGGGTAGACGGTAGAGAGTGGGCACTAGCGCAGGACGACCAAATCGTCGCGGTGAATGACCTCGCCACCGATTGTGTCGCTGTGGTGGCCAGCGGTGTCAGCAAGTACGTCCGACCCAAACCGACTTATGCCCTTTGCCACAAGGGCACCTGAACCGTCGAGAACCTCCACGGCGTCTCCTCTCGAAAAATCTCCCTCGGTCTTCGTGAGGCCGACAGCGAGAAGGGAGGCGCCACCTGCGCGAATTGCATCGACGGCCCCGTCGTCGACTGTGATCGCTCCAAAAGTAGGAAGGCCAAACGCGATCCAGAGTTTTCGCGCCGACAGTGAGTCCGGACGAGGATCGATCCATGTGCCGACTTCGACACCCCCAACCGCATCCACAACGACATCTGTCACAGCCGCGTCTGCGATCACTGTCGGTATACCCGAGAAGGCCGCCATGCGTGCGGCCGTGACTTTCGTCGCAACTCCACCGCTGCCGAGGACACCAGTGCGTGTTGCCCTCCGAATCCGGTCGAGGATCTCGTCGTTGTGTTCAACAGCAGACAGCAGCTGTGCCTTTGATGTCAGTCTTGGATCGTCGCTGAAGAGTCCCTCCGTGTCGGTGAGGATAACGAGCATTCCTGCACCGACGAGGTGGGCAGTGATCGCGGCAAGTTGGTCATTGTCACCAAGCTTCAACTCGTCGACGGCAACGGTGTCGTTCTCGTTCACCACGGGGATGACGCCAAGGCCAAGCATCTGATCAAGAGCGGCCCTCGCGTTGAGATACTGGACCCTGTTCCCCAGAACATCCTTTGTGAGGAGTACCTGGGCCGCAGCAAAACCTCGATCGGCGAATTGCTTTGCGTAGCGTTCGACAAGTTTCGTTTGGCCTATCGCAGCGGCAACTTGCAGTTCGGCAATGTCAGTGGGCCTGTGCGTCATGCCGAGGGATGGAAATCCAGCGGCAATCGAACCCGAGGTGACCAGGACAGGCGGATATCCCTTCTCCGCGAGTGCAACCATGTGAGCCACAACGCTCTGGACCGCGCCATCGTCAAGACCACCGTCTGTGCCGATGAGACTCGACGATCCCACTTTCACCACCACGGGCGACCCTGGAGAGACAGGACGTCTCATATCTCGAACTC
Source organism: Actinomycetes bacterium (assembly GCA_023336875.1). Lineage (GTDB taxonomy): Bacteria > Actinomycetota > Acidimicrobiia > Spongiisociales > UBA5794 > B3-G11. Next base: position 67 of record JAMBLH010000218.1, on the reverse strand, counting down.
GATATCTACATCGAGGTCAGGATCGAAGGTGAACACGATCGATCCGATCCGAACATCGTCTCCCGAT
>JAMBLH010000217.1 GCA_023336875.1 Actinomycetes bacterium | reverse complement strand
TCCAGTACAATGGAGCTGTGCATGTCGAGGACCGCATCCATCTCGCCCAGCTTCCAACGCCCCTTGATCACGCCACCAGGCTCTCGGAGGCCTGGGGCGCCGACATATGGATCAAACGCGATGATCTGACCGGCTTCGAGCTCTCGGGTAACAAGGTGCGCAAGCTCGAATACCACCTGAAGGCGGCTCTCGACGCAGGAGCAACGACGGTCATCACTTGTGGCGCAACGCAGTCGAACCACGCACGAACCACGGCACTTGCCGCGGCAAGGCTGGGCCTGAACACGATCTTGTACCTCCGAACACCCGACGGCCAGCCACCAGACGAGGTGTGGGGGAATCATCTGCTTCAACGTCTCGCTGGAGCTGAGTGCCGGTTTATCACCCCAGCCGAGTACGACGAGAGAAATCTGATCATGGAGGCCGCTGCTGGCGATGTCGGCAATGCGTGGGTGATACCCGAAGGTGCCTCCGATGCGCTGGGGTCGAGAGGCTTTGTAAACGCAGCCGTCGAACTCGCAGATCAGGTGCACGACTTCCAAGGTCCATTCACACTGTGGCATGCTTCCATGTCAGGTGGCACGACGGCTGGCCTGATCCTTGGGGCTCGTGCCGCAGCCTTGGACGCCGACATCGTCGGCTGTGCCGTCGGAGACTCGGCGGAAGGTATCTCTGACCGCGTCCACGCGATTCTCGGCGAGGAGGTCCCGACCGTGAAATGGCGCATCAACGACAATCACATCGGCGGCGGGTACGGCGTGATCTCCGACGACGAGATGGAGGTGCAAGCCGAGGCAACTCGTCTCACAGGACTGCTGTTCGATCCCACCTATACAGGTAAGTCCATCCACGGACTTCATCGGGAGATCAAGGATGGAGCATTCGGACCACAGGACACGATTGTCTTCTGGCACACAGGCGGCGGCTTCGCCACCTTTGCGTACGATTGGTCACAGTTCGTCTAGAGGCAAACCTTCGGGTTCTCGCCCGCTTGGCACCAGAGGTAGGCTCGAGAATGCAGGAATCCACCAGTGGGACAAACAGTGAACAACTTGGCCCCACATCGCCTCCTGTGGGACAAGACGGGATCATCCGTCCTTCTCTTGAAACGCGAGAGCCCGTTCAGCCGTCAGCCGTTCCGTTCGAAGGCCTGCCACGCCGGAGACCGTTGCAACTTTGCGACGTAGTGCGTGTAGTCGCTTGCGCGATGTCACCATGCCAGTGAGCGTCACCGTGCCACGCTCGACGTAGACGTTAAGAGTTCCTTGTGGCGCAGCATTCGGGCTATCTCTCAACCGATCGCGAACCTCCACCTCAAGAGAGGCGTCAGAGCGTGCCGATACCGACGCCACGTCTCCAGCCGAGACAATGCCGGCCAATAGACCGTCGGAATCCATGACCGGGAGCACCGACCGGCCGATGTATTGCATCACGCGAGCAGCCTGTGAAATCGACTCCCCAGACGAAATAGCGACAATCTCGTGTGACATGACGTGAACAACAAGCACCGTACGCTCCAGATTGCGGATCCACCTACGCGAGTCGCTCCGATTCGCCTCCCACCGCACAAGATCATCGACCGAGAGCATCCCAACGAGCCGATGGTTCGAGTCGGTCACCGCGAGCGCTGCGACATCGTGCTGGCCCATGAGCCGTGAGGCAGCTACGAGAGTTTCGGCACGATCGCACAACAGCGGACTCGGGGTCATGACCTCTTCAACGCGCACCTCGGCCTCCTGGACGGAACGGCACACACGCTTGTGCTAACCCCGTCGACATGCCACATGCTCTGATGCGCCGCATTGCCAATCGTCCCTACGATCCTCATTACACGCCATATATAGTACGTTACTAATATCGTGATAATATTCGCTGGGTACCTTGCCTGTCAACCACAAGCCGATGCTACGCTTCTGCGATCCTGGCATCCTCGAGAAGGTAGGAAGCTGCGATGTTGAGTCATGGAATCATCTTGACCGCATCTCCCGGCGCGGCAGCTCCCCTCGATGAGCACCAAGTTCTCGTCCTTCTAGTGCAGCTGTTCGTGCTGGTTGGGTTCGCTCGAATTCTGGGCGGACTGATGAAACGTATCGGACAGCCGCCCGTGGTCGGTGAGCTCCTGGCGGGTGTGATCCTCGGCCAAACGTTCTTCGGCCGGCTGGCGCCCGGGGCGTACGACTGGGTGTTCGGTGACGATGTTGTGCGATCTGCAATATTCGCTCTCGCGTGGATCGGCGTGATCCTGCTGCTTGTCGTGATCGGATATGAAACCGATCTCGGAATCATCATGCGATTCCGAAAGGCAGCCGGGTGGGTCTCTGTTGGCGGTTTCGTTGTCCCTTTGGTGGTCATGGGCGGAGCAGCGTGGCTCGTTCCGAACGTCTTCATCGGTGAGGGGATCGAACGGTCGCTGTTCGCCGGGTTCTTTGCTTTGGCGCTGTCCGTGTCAGCCCTACCGGTGGTAGCGAAGATTCTGCAGGATCTTGGGCTGATGCGACGTAATTTCGCCCAGATCACTCTGGCTGCGGGCATGACCATGGATGCGGTTGGCTGGCTGCTTCTCGCTGCGTTGACAGGGATTGCCCTCGACGGATTCAAGCCTGAGCTCATGGCACGTTCATTCGGTGGACTAGCGCTATTCCTCGTGATACTGATCACCGCGGGGCGGTGGGCCCTCGACAGAGTCATGCGATATATCCTGGATCGGGGATCGAGTGTCACCGCGGCGCTCACCGTGGCAATCCTCGCAGCTCTCGCTGGTGGCATCATCACCCAGGCACTCCAGCTCGAGGCCATTCTCGGGGCATTTATCGTCGGCATCCTCCTTGCCACAACCCGGCACCAGCTTCCCGATGTCAGGAGAACGCTCGAGACCTTTACTGCGGCGTTCTTTGCACCCATCTTCTTCGCGTTCAGCGGACTCCAGGTTGATATTGGGCTTCTCCGATCCGGTTCGGCGATTGCATGGGCGATCGGGCTCATCGTCCTGGCAATCGCAGCAAAGATGGTTGGAACGCTTATCGGAGCACGAATAGCTGGCATCGAACGACGTGAGGCGCTCGCCCTCGGGGCAGGCCTGACAGCGCTCGGTGCAATGGGCATCGTTGTTGCAATCGTCGCCCTCAATCTTGGTGTGGTGAGCACAACCGGGTACACCGTGCTTGTCCTGGCAGCAATCGTCACGTCAATGACGGCCCCTCAATTGCTGCGAAGGGTCGTGCACGGCTGGCGTATCCCTCCTGAGGAAGCGGATCGGCTCGAGCGCGAGGCCATCCATGCGTCATCCGAGATTCTTGGTGCCAAGCGCATTCTTCTTCCCACACGTGGCGGAGCCAATAGTCGCTATGCCGCTCGCCTCATTGCGAGCGCCTTCGATGATCCTGAGATAGCGGTTCTCACCGTCGATAGTTCGACATCGCGGTCGCTCCTCCCCCGCCGCCGTGCAGACGCAGACACTGAGCCAGACGACGTGCTCTCTGAGCTGAGCAACAGCCGCCACCATCGAATCCATATCCAGGCGCGCGATCCGGCAGAGGCAATCGCGCGCGAGGCACGGCTTGGGTACGACCTGATGCTTATCGGGGCGTCATCGGACGAGGACGAACAATCTGGGCGCTTCTCGACGATGGTCGATCGCATCCTTGCTCTCGTCGACATCCCGACAGTGGTCGTGCACCTCCCCGCGGAAGGGGACTACAGCACGTCTGTGCCTTCCAGCGTCCTCGTTCCGGTTGTCGCAAGCCGATCATCAAGGGCTGCCGAGGAGCTTGCCTACTCGATTGCGCGCACGACCGGGGGCCAGGTATCGGCGCTTCACGTAGTGAACCGCCCACAGGAACAGGGCATGATGTTCAGCTCGGTGACCGAGAGAGAAGCCATCCGCACTGGTCGCGAGATCACCACAAGTGCCGCTGCATTCGGGGAACGACTCGGCGTCGACGTCGAAACGATGGTCGAGGTGGCAACAAACGCCGAAGCCGAGATCGTCGAGCTCGCGAACCAATCCGGCTACGACCTCCTCGTGATCGGAGCATCCAACCGTCCACTCACCGATCGTCCGTTCTTTGGGCACCGAGTCAGCCACATCCTCCAACACGCAAGAATCCCCGTAGCAATCGTTGCCCTTCGATCGCGCGCCGACCGCTCCGGGTAGACACCTGGTGACCTGCTTGTTCAGCTCAGCGGATCTTGACCGGTGTGGCAAAACCCTCGGGCCTAACCGCCAGTACCGAGCAGCGAACCGCCCGCAGGATGGTCTCTGCAGTGTTCCCCATAATCAGTCCCCTCAATCCGGTTCGGCCCACGGTTCCCATGACGACAACGCCAACATCGAGACGGTCAGCCAACCGGGGCAGCACGTCACCTCGTGCGCCCGAAAGCATGTGAATGGTGCGGTCGCCTTCGCTGACATGCCGAAGAGTAAGCGCGTTAAGCTGCCGGTTCCTTGTCGTCTCGGCACCGCTCACCATTACATCCACTACTGAGCCCGGCAGCTGCACATGGGGCGATGAACGCAAGGTTGCTTCTCCAGCAAGCGACAACGCGTGGGCGATATGAAGTTCTGCTCCCTCGCGGAATGCAAGGGATGTCGCCAGCTCCAGAACGAGGTCGTTCAAGCCGTGCCGGACCGGATCACCGGGATCCGGGTCGACCAGGGCAAGCACACGATTGTTGTCGGCCTGAGGCGACCGAACGACCCATACCGGGACCGGGCACTTCCGCAGCAAGTGCATCACGCCACTGCTCAGCTGCGGGACATGGGGCTTGTCGGGTGCAGGTTCACCGACCATTACCAGATCATGTTGACCTGTCAGGACCCGACGAATCACTTCAATGAACGGCTCACCTGCCATGACGATCGTTTCAGTGTCAGCTCGAGCCTGTGTGTTCTCAACCAGAACACGGAGCCGTTCCTCACGGTCCTTGAGCAGCGCAGCCTCGACGTCGATGACTCGACCCTCAACATTGACCGTCTTGCGCCACTTCGGCAGCGGCGCAACAACGTCGATGAGAGTGAGTCGAGCATCATTGGCCTCCGCGAGCTTCACAGCCGATCGGAGTGTCTGTGGATCCAGGAGCCCCGGTGATGCTGCGATCAGAATGTTCCTGAACCTATCCATGGGTCAGCCTCCCTCAATCAGCGCTTCATCCACCACGGCCATCAACGACCTACTTGATTGGGACGAATCAGATCCAGGAGACTGCGGAGTTGATTGTTCTGCTCCAACTCGTGGCGGAGATGCGTACCCTGCTCGATCTGATAGACGTTCCTGCGACCAATCTTCTCGTGAGAAAGATATCCAGCCTCCTCAAGGTCGGCGACGATACGCTGGGCAGCTCGCTCGGTGATGCCTATTGTTTCGGCGATGTCGCGAAGCCGGGCAGTCGGGCTGTCGGAGATCACCACGAGTACACGTGTGTGGTTCGTGAGGAATGTCCATGGCTTCCGGTCGTCGCTAACCATCGTTTGATCCGCCTTGTCATGCGAGTGCATCGTCACGTGTGCTCCCACAGGAGCGTATATAAGACTTTTGTTTACTGATATAAGTATCGTACGATTTGCGTCGTATGTCAACATTTCGGTGCCAGATTCGTCCTGATGAGTCTCGGATGTTGGGAGGAACCGCTACTCAGAACTCGCTGCTGAACTGGTCCTTCGGCAGATCTTCTGCCTGATCCCCGCTCCTCGGATGTGCGTACACGATCTCTCCAAAGAGGTTGCCTCCTCGATCGACCACGGGCACGGCACCTCCACCAAGGAACTGTGCAACGTGCTCGCTGTCCTCAGCAACGTCATCGACGTGGAGGAACACAGGCTCCTCCATCACTTCACCAATCGTCGTTTCGTCGGAACAGGCCAGCAGCATCTCCGTGCGCACGATGCCAACAAGTTGCCCGTCCTCAGCAACGGGAACGGCAGGCCTACCATCGATGATCAACTCGGCATCACGAACCCGCATTCGTGTTCCGAGTGCAGCTACAGGGCCAGCAGCCTGGAAACATCGGCGGGGCGCAGACCGGACCACCACTGCACCTCCGGAAGCGGAATAGAGGAGCTTGCGACCCGGACCGAAGAACTGTCGCTGCATCCACGATCCGCCGGGGGCTCCCAGAACAAGGAGAGTTCCGGGAGAGAAGGTGTCGACAATACCCTTGGCTGTCCCTGCACGAACAACGTCACACGTCATTGAGTAGCGTTCGAGATCGAGGTCTGCGAGGATCGCCTCAGCTTGAGCATCATCGTCGGGCGTCGCGGAGGCAGTGACGATTCGTCCGGC
>JAMBLH010000216.1 GCA_023336875.1 Actinomycetes bacterium | reverse complement strand
TGTTGTGGGTTCGAGTCCCGCCACCCCTGCGAACTACTGAGGAGTACGTAGTTGAACCGTGAGATGCGACGCCTTCAGGCGAAAGAAGATGAACGTGCAAAGAAGAAGCGCGCCGATTCTTCGCGCCAACCCAAGAAATCAAAAAAGAACGAAGATCTCAATCTGTTCCAGAGGTTGCAGAAGTTCATCCGTGAGGTGCGCCAGGAACTGAAGAAGGTTGCCTGGCCCGATCGCGAAGAGCTCATGACATATACCGTTGTCGTGTTCAGCATGACCACGGTTCTCACGGTCCTCGTATTCGGCATGGACTGGATTTTCAGCAAGATGGTCATCAATATCCTGAATGCGATCACAGGATGACTGAAGCCGTTGACGAAGTAGTAGAAGAGCAGGACCTCTCGGAAGAGGTCGATGAGGCGATTGTTGTTGACGAGCGTCCGGCTAGTCCGTACGACCTACCGGGCGGCTGGTACGTGGTTCACTCGTATTCAGGATACGAGAAGAAGGTGCAGGCGAACCTTGAGAATCGGGTCAGGTCGATGCATCTCGAGGATAAGATTTTCGACGTCGAGATCCCGATGGAGGATGTCGTTGAATACAAGAACGGCAAGAAGGTCACGGTTGCCCGTAAGAAATTCCCCGGATATGTCCTCGTGCGGATGTACATGGACGACGACTCGTGGTATGCCGTTCGCAACACTCCGAATGTGACAGGTTTCGTCGGATCCGGCACCAAGCCGAGTCCGCTTTCGAGACGCGAGGTTGAGCGCATCCTCGGTGTCGAGAAGGAAGAAGGAGCCAAGAAGGAGAAGCCAACCTTCAAGCCTGAGTGGGAGGTTGGAGAGACCGTCCGCGTGGTCGAGGGCCCCTTCGCCGACTTCAACGGTGTCATCGAGGACATCAACGTGGACCAATCCAAGGTACGTGTACTCGTCGACATCTTTGGTCGTGAGACTCCAGTGGAGCTCAACTTCGACCAGATCATCAAATACTGATAAGCAAGGAATCTGAATCATGGGCCGCAAGAAACTTATGACCGTGCTCAAACTGCAGATCCCGGCCGGACAGGCAAGCCCTGCACCGCCGGTTGGTCCTGCGCTCGGTCAACACGGCGTAAACATCATGGACTTTGTTCAGGCCTACAACACCGCCACACAGGCGCAGGCCGGCACCATCGTCCCTGTCGAGATCTCGATATACGAGGACCGTTCGTTCACGTTTATCACCAAGACACCGCCAGCAGCCGTCCTATTGAGACAGGCGGCCAAGATCGAGAAGGGGTCACCTGTTCCTCACAAGGAGAAGGTAGGCACCGTCACAAAGGCCCAGGTTCGCGAGATCGCGGAAACCAAAATGCCAGACCTCAACGCCAACGACATCGACAACGCGATGCTGATCATCGAAGGCACTGCGCGATCGATGGGTCTTGATGTGGTCGACGCATAGAAAGTTCACAGTTCACAGTGAGCACAACACGATGAGTGGGAGGGCTTCGGCCCGTTGGACCACGAAAGGAAACACCCCATGGGTATCTCAAAGAACCGCGCTGAACAAGAGCGCAAGTACGACGCCGAGGCGGATTACCCGGCTCCCGATGCAATCGATCTCGTCAAGACGCTTGCGATGGCCAAGTTCGATGAATCGGTCGACGTCGTATACCAACTCGGCATCGACGCCCGCCAGGCCGAGCAGATCGTTCGTGGCACGGTGTCCCTTCCGAACGGGACTGGCAAGGATGTCAAGGTCGTCGTGTTCGCAAACGATCAGGCACAAGAAGCAGAGGATGCAGGCGCCGACGTGGTCGGCGGCAAGGATCTTGCGGACAGGATCGCCAGCGGGGACATGCCACTTGATTGGGACATCACCATCGCAACACCTGACATGATGCCCGTGGTTGGCAAACTTGGACAGGTTCTTGGCCCTCGCGGTCTCATGCCAAATCCGAAGACCGGCACGGTGACGAAGGATGTCGGCAAGACGGTCGAAGCCTTCAAGTCCGGGCGGGTGGAGTACCGCAACGATCGGTACGGCAATGTGCACGTACCGATTGGACGTGTGTCGTTCGAGGCGGACAGCCTCTTGGAGAACCTGCTGGCAATATCAGATGAGATCATCAGGTCGAGGCCACCGTCGACAAAGGGCAAGTTCGTCGAGAAGGTTTCAGTCTCATCAACCATGGGACCCGGCGTTACCGTCGACATGGCCTCGGTGGAGACGGCCCTCAAGGAACGCGACTAGCGATCCGATTGATCGGAATGATGGTCTACGGCTGAACCCGTAGACCATTTTTTCGCGCTCAGGCACCATCACGGCTCAGTCGGGGCCGATATGGGCGAATTTCCCAGATTTCGGTTGACATCCCAAATTAGCGCGGCAAGCATGAGTGCATAGCAAGGGAATGTTGGAGGAAGGACAACAAGGCGATCCACCACCGCCGATTGGATGGTTCAGACACTTCGGACCACACAGGTCGGCCCCTACCCCGGCCATCTGGAGTGACATACGCGTAAATGGCAACCTGGCCCGCTGTTTACACGGCCTCGAAAGAGACCATCACTCCTCCTCCAACACTCCTTGCTTTCCCCCTTCGGCCTTCGGCCTCTGACTTGACGTCCCGACAGCAGTGAAGTTTCGTTCGGTCGAACGACCGAATGGAACCCAACTCCATCGCGAAAGCTGACACCCCTGAGCGAATACTCTTGGCAGCGCGCGAGTGCCTTCTGGCAGACGGATACTCGGCGATGACCACGCGCAGGGTGGCGGATGCTGGCGGCGTTTCACTGAGTCAGATCCAGTATCACTTCGGACGATGATGTGTTCAATCTCATGGTCCAGACCGAGGCGTCGATGGTCGACGTGGCTCGAGTCGAACGCCGAAGCATCCGCCAAGGCCGCGGTCGTTGGGGCCTCTTCCACGTGGTCTATCACGAGTACGAAAGATCTAGGAGACTCGGTTGGTCGTAGGCGATTGTCGTGTGTTGTAGATCGGCGGGTGATGTAAGCTCGCACTACAACCTCATACCGACCCAAGACCGTTGGCGCCCTTAGGGCATAAGTCGCAAGACACCAGCGCAGGCCGATTCCTCACGGAAGCCCCTGACGTCCTGGTTCGGGGGCTTTGATCGTTTCAGAGCCCGCGTGAGTTGGGAAACGAGAGTCCGATTTGAGGAGACGAACATGCCAAGACCAGAAAAGGTCCAGGCTGTCGCCGACATCAAGGAGCGTATTGAGGGAGCACAAGCCGTGTTCCTCGCGGAATATGCAGGTCTTTCGGTCAAGGATCAACAGGCGCTACGCCGCAGCCTCCGTGAGAACGGAGCTGAGTTCAAGGTTGTGAAGATGAGCATGGCTCGCCTTGCAGCTGCTGAACTGGACATCGACACACTCGACGAGCTACTGCTTGGCCCAACCGGCCTTGCGTTCGCCGACGATGATCCGGCAGGAACGGCAAAAGTACTCAAGGACTTCGCAAAGAACCATGACACGTTCACGGTCAAGGGCGGACTACTTGGGCTTGAGTTCCTTCCACCTGAGAAGATCGCTGAACTCGCAGAACTCGAGCCGCGCGACATACTCCTCGCCAAGATTGCGGGGGTCATGCAGGCTCCGATGGCGAATCTCGCGGGTCTTCTGGCTGCACTGCCACGCAACACGGCCAACGCCCTCTCTCAATTGCTTGAGAAGAAGGAAGCGGATGAGCCGGCAGTGGCTGTTGAAGAGGCAGAGGCGTCTGATACTCCCTCCGAGACCGAAGACGATGCCTCCGCTGACGCGGAGGTTGAAGATGATTCCGATACGACCGCCGAGGCATCAGATGCCGACGCAGATACAGACGACAAAGATCAATCGGCTGCAGACGCAGACGACGAGGAGAAATAATGGCCAAGACGACAACAGAGAAGTTGCTCGAAACGTTCGAGGAGATGTCCGTCCTCGAGCTGTCCGAGTTCCTTAAAGCATTCGAAGAGAAGTTCGATGTCACCGCAGCTGCGCCAGTCGCAGTTGCCGCTGCGCCCGCAGGCGGAGATGCCGGTGGAGCAGCCGAGGAGGAGCAGGACGAGTTCGACGTCGTGCTCACCGGAGCTGGCGAAAAGAAGATCCAGGTGATCAAAGAGGTTCGTAGCCTCACGAGCCTGGGTCTCAAGGAAGCCAAGGCGCTCGTTGACGACGCACCTTCTCCGATCATCGAAGGCGCAGACAAGGAGACAGCCGAAAAGGCCAAGGAGGCCCTCGAGGCAGCCGGCGCCTCGGTGGAACTCAAGTAGCAGCGAAGCGAAGGTTCGCGTACAGACGACAGCTCCGCGGACAGACGACGTACGACAATCGACATACGACAGAGAGGGGAGTTGCTTCGGCAGCTCCCTTCTCTGTGTCAATTTCTGACTGTGAACTGTGAACTGTGAAATTATGAACTGTGAACTGAAAACTGATCACCATTGCTTGAAATTTCGCGCACTTCCCTGTATCCTCGCAGACACAGTTGAAGAACTTTTTCGATCCGCTCCAGATAGTGGCGGGTTAGTGGTGCGCTATCCCCATTTCGTGCTATCCTCTCTTGTTCACCCGTTTCACTGCTCCTAGCCCTGTGCTGTTGCATCGTCTATAAGAGGAGGATCCGCGTTGGCTCGTGCGCGTTCCCAGAGGCTATCGTTCGCAAAGATTCCCCAGGTTCAGGAGATTCCAGGTCTCCTAGACGTACAGAGAGAATCTTTCGCCGCCTTTCTTGATTCCGGACTTAAGCAAATGTTCGATGAGGTATCGCCGATTGAGGACTTCACCGGCAACCTCGCCCTCGAACTCACAGACCATCGGTTCGAGGAACCGCCGCTGACAATCGAAGAGGCAAAGGACCGCGACTCAAATTACTCGCGCCCTCTCTTCGTCACAGCCAGGTTCCTCAACAAGGAGACAGGTGAAATAAAGGAGCAGCAGGTCTTCCTCGGCGACTTCCCGATGATGACCCAGAACGGTACGTTCATCATCAACGGCACAGAGAGGGTCGTCGTCAGTCAGCTGGTTCGCAGCCCAGGCGTGTACTTCGACAGAACAGTCGACAAGACGTCCGGCCGTCCGGTATACGCCTCGAAGGTCATTCCTGGTCGAGGTGCCTGGCTTGAGTTCGACATCGACAAGAAGGACACCATTGGTGTTCGCGTCGACCGCAAGCGCCGTCAGTTCGTGTCGACTTTCCTCCGCGCCCTTGGAATTGCTGAGACCGATGAGGAGATCATCGAACTGCTGGGTGATTCCGAGCTCGTGCGCAACACCCTGGAGAAGGACCCGACATCCACCAAGGACGAGGCTCTTCTGGATCTCTACCGGAAGCTGAGGCCAGGTGAACTCACAACAGTTGAATCTGCACGCAGCCTCATCAAGACGTTGTTCCGCACGCCAAAGAGGTATGACCTCACCCGCGTTGGCCGCTACAAGGTCAATCAGAAACTTGGCGGAGATGCCTCGATTGATCTCATGGACAACTTCAGGGCGGACGAGCAGGGTCTGATCACCGATGAGGACATGGTCAACACGATCAAGTACCTGATGAACCTCAAGGAAGGAACCGAGGGCTACAGGGTCGACGACATCGACAACTTCCAGAATCGGCGGATCCGCACCGTTGGCGAGTTGATCCAGAACCAGATTCGTGTTGGATTGACCCGCCTCGAGCGCGTTGTCCGGGAGCGGATGACAACCCAGGATCCGGAGGCCATTACGCCTCAGACCTTGATCAACATCCGTCCGGTCGTGGCTTCGATCAAGGAGTTCTTCGGAACGTCGCAGCTGAGTCAGTTCATGGATCAGCCGAATCCTCTCGCATCGATTACCCACCGTCGCCGACTCTCGGCTCTTGGACCAGGTGGTCTTTCTCGAGAGCGCGCTGGCTTCGAGGTAAGAGATGTCCATCCGTCGCACTACGGCCGTATGTGCCCCATCGAAACACCCGAAGGTCCGAACATCGGACTTATCGGATCGCTTGCCTCCTATGCAAGGGTGAATCGTTTCGGTTTCATCGAGACTCCGTATCGTCGTGTGACGAATGGCAAGGTCTCCAAGACGATTGACTACCTGACTGCTGCAGCCGAAGAGGGCCACGTCATTGCCCAGGCGAACGCCCCACTCAATGACGACGGGAGATTCACCAAGGATCGTGTGCTCGTCCGTAAAACCGGTGGCGAGGTCGACACGGTCCCCGCGGACCAGGTTGACTACATGGACGTCTCGCCCAAGCAGGTCGTCTCGATCGCTACATCATTGATTCCGTTCCTCGAGCATGACGATGCGAACAGGGCCCTCATGGGCTCAAACATGCAACGTCAGGCGGTTCCGCTGATCACATCAGACGCACCCCTCGTCGGTACCGGCATGGAGGAGCGTGCTGCCAAGGACTCCGGTGAGGTCATCGTCTCGCCCGTAAACGGCGAGGTTGTCGAGGTCACGGGAACCCAGATCATCGTCAAAGAGACAGGCGCGAACAAGAAGCACACATTCGATCTCGACAAGTTCGAACGTTCCAACCAGGGAACCTGTATCAACCAGAAACCGATCGTGGTCGAGGGTCAGAAGGTGAAAGTCGGTGACGCTCTCGCTGATGGCGCATCAACTGATGGCGGTGAACTCGCTCTCGGACGGAACCTCATGGTGGCATTCATGCCGTGGGACGGATACAACTTCGAGGATGCGATCATCATCTCGGAGAGGCTTGTCAAGGACGACATCCTCTCCTCGATCCACATAGAAGAGCATGAGATCGAGGCGCGGGACACCAAGCTCGGCGCGGAAGAGATCACAAGAGACATTCCGAACGTTGCTGAAGAGGTTCTTATGGATCTCGACGAGCGCGGCATCATCCGTATCGGAGCCGACGTCGGCCCTGGTGACTATCTCGTTGGAAAGGTCACGCCTAAGGGCGAGACGGAACTGACACCGGAGGAGCGCCTCCTTCGTGCCATCTTTGGTGAGAAGGCCCGCGAGGTTCGCGACGTCTCTCTCAAGGTGCCACATGGTGAGTCGGGCAAGGCCATTGCGGTCAAGGAGTTCAGTCGTGAGGATGGATACGACCTCCCTCCTGGTATGAACGAACTCGTCCGCGTCTACGTTGCGAAGCAGAGAAAGATATCTGCGGGTGACAAGCTTGCTGGCCGTCATGGCAACAAGGGTGTCATTGCAAAGATCCTCCCAGAAGAGGACATGCCACATCTTGCCGACGGCACACCCGTTGACATCATCCTGTCACCGCTGGGAGTTCCCTCGCGCATGAACCTGGGCCAGGTGCTCGAAACGCACCTTGGTTGGTCTGCTGCGACTGGCTGGGAGGCGTTCGACGACCTGGAGAGTCCTGCATCTGGCGGTGGCGAGCCATGGACGCGCGTCGCGACTCCGGTGTTCGACGGTGCCCACGAGGACGAGGTGCTCAAGCTGCTCTCCAAATCCCTCCCGAATCGTGACGGTGTCCAGGTCATCAACGATGAGGGCAAGACCCAACTCTTCGACGGACGGACGGGCGAACCATTCGATTCGCCGATAACGGTTGGCTACATGTACATCCTGAAGCTTGTCCACCTTGTCGATCACAAGATCCACGCAAGGTCGACCGGCCCCTACTCAATGATCACGCAACAGCCTCTGGGCGGTAAGGCCCAGTTCGGCGGCCAGCGCTTTGGCGAGATGGAAGTGTGGGCACTTGAGGCATACGGCGCTGCGTACGCTCTCCAGGAACTCCTGACTATCAAGTCCGACGATGTTCGAGGACGCGTCAAGGTCTACGAGGCAATCGTCAAGGGCGAGAACATCCCTGAACCAGGCATCCCTGAGTCGTTCAAGGTGCTGATCAAGGAGATGCAGTCCCTTGGACTCAACGTCGAGATGCTGTCAGCTGGTGAGGAAGTCGAGCTCAAGGATCTTGAGGACGATGTATTCCGAACTGCAGCAAGCCTTGGAATCGACATCTCTCGACCCGAGCGACCAGAACTCGACGTAATCGTCTAGCAACACCACCAGAGAACTTTGAGAGCGGGAGCGAATAAGTGGCACAGGTTTTCGATGAACTAAAGATCAGCCTTGCATCGTCGGACCAGGTTCGTGCCTGGTCATACGGTGAGGTGAAGAAGCCCGAAACGATCAACTACCGAACGCTGAAGCCTGAGAAGGACGGCCTTTTCGATGAACGCATCTTCGGTCCCACGCGGGACTGGGAGTGCTATTGCGGCAAGTACAAGCGTGTGCGGTTCCGCGGAGTCGTTTGTGAGCGGTGCGGCGTCGAGGTAACTCGTGCGAAGGTACGGCGCGAGCGGATGGGTCACATCGAGCTTGCAGCTCCAGTTACCCATATCTGGTTCTTCAAAGGAGTCCCCAGCCGTTTGGGCTACCTCCTCGACATGTCACCAAAGGATCTTGAAAAGGTCATCTACTTTGCTGCCTACCTCGTCACCGACGTTGATGCGGACAAGCGGACAAAGGACCTCCCGGATCTGGAAGAGGCTGCCCGACACGAGCGAATCCTCATCAGCGAGGAACTCGAGGAGTGGAAGGAAGCCAGGCTTGAGCGTCTCGAGGCCGAGCTTGCCCAGATGGAGGATGCCGGAGCGAAGACGACGGAGATAAACGCTCGCAAGAAGGAAGTCGAGCGCGAGATCAAGGACAGGGACGAACGCGCCCAGGTTGAGATCGATCTCCTCGATGAGGCCTTTGATACCTTCAAGGCCATGAAGCCGCGTGAACTGGTGGAGTCGGAACAGTTGTGGCGTGAGATCGTCGATCGCTATGGCGAGTACTACACCGGAGGCATGGGTGCCGAGTACGTAAAGGACCTCATCAACCGCATGGACCTCCAGGCGGAAGTTGAGAAGTTGCGCGAGGACCTGGTCGACCCTCGGAGCCAGCAACGCAGGCAGAGGGCGCAGAAGCGCCTCAAGGTCGTGCAACCATTCGCAGACGGGAAGAACGATCCGTCGGGAATGATCCTCGAAGCCGTGCCGGTGATCCCGCCGGATCTCCGCCCAATGGTCCAGCTCGATGGTGGCAGGTTCGCCACTTCAGACATGAACGACCTGTATCGCAGGGTGATCAACCGCAACAACAGGCTCAAGCGACTGATCGATCTTGGCGCACCAGAAATCATTGTCAACAACGAGAAGCGGATGCTTCAGGAGTCAGTTGACGCTTTGTTCGACAACGGGCGACGTGGCCGTGCCGTGACCGGACCGGGAAACCGTCCGCTCAAGTCACTGTCTGACATGCTGAAGGGAAAGCAGGGACGGTTCCGTCAGAACCTCCTGGGAAAGCGAGTCGACTACTCGGGACGTTCCGTGATCGTCGTTGGTCCTCAACTTCGTTTGCATCAGTGCGGTCTGCCAAAGATCATGGCTCTCGAGCTCTTCAAGCCTTTCGTGATGAAGCGACTCGTTGATCTCGACCTTGCCCAGAACATCAAGGCAGCGAAGCGAATGGTTGAGAGGCGTCGTGCCCAGGTGTGGGACGTGCTTGGCGACGTGATCCAGGAGCACCCCGTGCTGCTGAACCGCGCTCCTACGCTTCACCGACTCGGTATCCAGGCATTCGAGCCCGTATTGATCGAAGGCAAGGCAATCCAGTTGCATCCACTCGTCTGTGAAGCGTTCAACGCTGACTTCGATGGCGATCAGATGGCGGTTCATCTTCCGCTCTCGGCCGAGGCGCAGGCAGAGGCGCGAGTTCTGATGCTCTCGTCGAACAACGTGCTCTCGCCAGCAAACGGCCGGCCGGTTGTCACGCCTTCCCAGGACATGATCATCGGTATGTACTACCTGTCCGCGGTCAAGCCAGGGGCGAAGGGTGAGGGTCGCGCGTTCTCGACGGTTGACGAAGCTGTTATGGCGTATGAGAACGGTGACATTGATCTCCACGCTCCCATCAAGGTGCGAGTCGGCTGGCTGGCTGGTGACGCTGACGTTCACGCGGAGCTCAAGCCGATGCTCAAGGAACTGATCGATGATGAACCTGTTCCATCGGACGGGCTCACCGAGACGACCGTTGGAAGGGCGATTCTCAACGGGGCATTCCCGCCTGGATTCCCCTACGTGAACGCGGTGCTTATTAAGTCTGATGTCCGCACCCTTGTTGAAGAGGTGATCCACACCTACGACAAACCGGATGTTGCGAACACGCTTGACAACATCAAGGACCTCGGATTCAAGTTCGCAACCAAGGCTGGCCTGACGATTGGACTCCAGGACGTCAAGACACCACCCGAGAAGAAGCAGATTCTTGCGGCCTTCGAGGACAGGGCGGCCAAGGTCGAGAGCCTCTACCAGAAGGGTGTTATCACGGACGACGAGCGCCGCTCTGAGTTGATTGAGATCTGGACGGTTGCGACAGACGAGGTGAAGGACGCCATGCAGGAGACGCTGCAGGAGGATCCATTCAACCCTATGGACATGATGGTCCGGTCCGGCGCTCGTGGAAACATCATGCAGCTGCGCCAGATCGCTGGTATGCGTGGATTGGTGGCCAACCCGAAGGGTGACATTATCCCGCAGCCGATCAAGGCGAACTTCCGTGAAGGGCTGACTGTCCTCGAGTACTTCATCTCGACGCACGGTGCACGCAAGGGTCTTGCTGATACGGCACTTCGTACAGCGGACTCGGGCTACCTGACGAGGCGTCTCGTTGACGTGAGCCAGGAAATCATCATCCACCCTGACGAGACAGACGACCCAGGACTGCTTGTCGAGATCCGCGAGGACGGCGAACCGATTCGCCACCTCCGGAACAAGATCATCGGACGCGTCCTCGCTGAGGATGTGAAGATCGGTCGGGCGCTCGCTGAGCTGCCGGACGGTCGCAAGCTTCGGGCAGGGTTCGCACTCGACCGCGAAGCGGTCAATGGAATACAGGAGCTTGCGGACGTGGAGGAGATCCGGGTCCGCTCGCCTCTCACAGACGAAAGCAAGTACGGCATCTCCCAAGCATCGTACGGTATCGATCTCGCAACAGGCGCAATGGTTGAATTCGGCACCGCAGTGGGGATCATGGCCGCCCAGTCGATCGGAGAGCCTGGCACGCAGTTGACCATGCGAACGTTCCACACCGGTGGTATTGCTGGAGAGGACATCACGCACGGCCTGCCCCGTGTGACCGAGCTCTTCGAGGCACGACGCCCGAAGGGTGTCGCGTTGCTTGCTGAGGCCGGTGGTGCGGTAAAGTTCGAAACAGATGAAGACACAGGCCAGCGGACGATCGCGATCGTCGAGGGCGACGAAGAAGTAGCGTCGTATGACCTGTCCGTTCGTGCACGCCTGCGTGTTTCTGAGGGCGACATCATTGAGCCGGGGGCGCAGCTGACAGAGGGTCCACTCGATCCGAAGGAAGTGCTCGCCATCCAGGGTGTGCGAGCATGCCAACGCTATCTGGTTGACCAGGTCCAGGAGGTGTACCGTTCCCAGGGTGTCGATATTCACGACAAGCACATCGAGTTGATTGTCCGCCAGATGCTGCGAAGGGTCCGCATTGCAAACCCCGGTGATGGTCCGTGGCTTCCAGCCGAACTCGTGGACGGTCAGGTATTCCGAGACACAAACCGTGAACTCGTCGAGGACGGCAAACAGCCTGCTGAAGGTCGTCCTGAGCTCATGGGTATCACGAAGGCGTCGCTCGCGACAGATTCGTGGCTCTCAGCCGCATCCTTCCAGGAGACGACACGGGTGCTCACCGAGGCATCGCTCAACGCGAAGTCCGACTACATGCGTGGTCTGAAGGAGAACGTGATCATCGGGAAGCTGATCCCTGCCGGAACCGGCTCGGACACGTACCAATCGATCGAACCGATGCTGCCTGACGCCGAGGTGCCGACGGCCGCCGATCTATTCGGTGAGATCGAGGTCGAATCTGTTGACGACGCTCTGCCCGCCGACCCGGCGGAGTGGCTGGCGTCTCTCGGTGCTGCGTCCACCGCAGCGCCGTCTGGGGACGGCGACTCCGAGGAGTAACCAACACAATTGCGAAACCGAGAGGGGCGACCACAACGGTCGCCCCTCTCGCGTACCCAGGGTTCTGGATCCGCTCGGCGCCGTCCAGAACCCTGGGTACGCGAGAGCACGGGTGGGGGGTGAGGTAGTTGGAATCGCTACCTTTGTG